>NZ_JBJEEL010000054.1:0-38155 GCF_051873035.1 Limosilactobacillus sp. | reverse complement strand
TCTTGCTTAATCTGCGTCATTAAATTTGTTCAAGTTATTTATTGCAATCTGCCAAATGCCATTCTCTGCCGCCTCCTTAAATTTGCTTAGCTTCCTTTCAACAGTTTCTATGATAGGGCTTACATTTTAATCTGTCAACCGGTTGTCATCTCGGAAAATGTTTATCATTACGGTATGTTAAGCGGTTACCATACGTGAATTACGTACAGGGAGTAAGGCTAGGCCGCCCTAACCACCCTAACTTTAACTAGTAAAAAAATTTTTTTACCAGTTAAATTAAATCCCCCGGACATGGAAAGGATTCCACACCAGGGGGAGCAAATGGGTTTTATGCAGTTGTTCCTTCGATTAACTTGACTGGTAACTGAACCGTGGCGGTGGTCTTTTTACCCGCCATTCGTTTTTGCAGTAGTTCCACCGCGGTACTTGCCATCTGGTCAATTGGCTGCTGGATCGTCGTTAGTTCCGGCAGCAGGGTCCGGGTCATATTCGCACCATCAAAGCCAACCACCCGGAGGTCAGCCGGCACCTGGCGGCCACGTTCCCGCGCCACCTGCATGATTAGGCTAGCGTTCGTATCGTTATCCGCGAACACCCCGTCGACTTCCGGATGCTCATCAAAGAGGCGGTTAAAAATTGCTAATTTTTCTTCAAGTGAGCTATCAAAGTTAACCTCATAGGTAATTGCCGGGCGGTGGTGCTTACGCATAAGTTCCTCATAGGCCCGTCGCCGTTCTAGGTTTGGTGATGGTAATCCCTGTGGGTAGTTAGTATGGATGATATGCTGGCACCCGTCCGCCAACAAACGTTCCGTGGCTAGTATTCCACCGGCATAATTGTCAGCGGCCACTACCGGAATATCCCTACTAACCCACCGCTCAATTGAGACGATCGGTAACTGGGTATCACGGTATTGATCAATTCCTTCATTATGGGCACCGACAATCAGACCGTCCACCTGGCCATTAAATAGCTGGCGTAGGTACGCCTCTTCCCGTTGGGGATTATTTTGGCTATTCCCCATCAAAACCCGGTAACCCTGCTGGTACAGCTCCCAATCTAGTCGCGCTTCCAGTTGGGCAAAGAAGGGGTTATCGACCGTCGGGAAAACCAGTCCGACCAGGTTAGTCCGCTGCTGGTACAGCTGACGGGCAATCACATTGGGCCGGTAATGCAACTTAGCCATCGCCTGGTGAACCTTATTAATTGTCTTTTGACTCAAGTAACCCCGGTTGTTTAAGACCCGGGATACGGTGGTCTTGGAAACCCCCGCCTCGGCCGCAACATCCTCTAACTTAACACTTTGTTTTTTCATCTTACGCTAATCCCCACCTTGTATTTACTGCCTATTATACCCTTATAAAAGCCTCCCTTCTGGTAATTTCAAAAAAATATTAAAAAAGGCGTTGACAAAAATGAGAATCCAATTATAATTAGTGACAACAAATTAATCAAACGTTAAAACATGTTGAAAGGCAGAGTAAACGTCAAGACCTAGCAGAGAGTTGCTGGTTGGTGAGAAGCAATAGGTTGTCGCGTCGAAGATGGGCCTGGAATGGTACCGGTGATTGTTAGCCGGTGACGGGTTAGCACACGTTAATCGTGCTGGGTAATTCTAATAATTTAGTTAGAGTTACTCGCAGAGGTTGGACCAGTGATGGTCTGACGAACAAAGGTGGTACCGCGAAGCATTCGTCCTTTTTAAGTTAAAGGACGGGTGCTTTTTTTGTTGGCGCGTTTGGTTAATGACAATTTGGAATAAGAGTGAAAGGGAGTTTTACTTATGAAGAGAAGAAAGAAAAGAAATGCAATTATTTGGGCAATTGTCGTGGTAGTAGTTTTAATTGCCGGTTACTTCAGTTTTGTTCGGCCCCAACAACAGGCCGCTAAAATCGTGACCGTTGGGATCATGGCTGGTTCCAAGAGCGATGATAAGATTTGGAATTCAATCGCTAAAACTGCTAAGGATAAGTATGGGGTAACGGTTAAGTTCCGGCGCTTCACCGACTACAACCAACCTAATAAGGCCTTGCAAAACGGTGATGTTGATGCCAACGCCTTCCAGCACAAGCTCTTCTTGAGAACCTGGAATAAGGCCCACCACACCAACATTGTTTCCGCTGGTGACACCTTCATCACCCCAATCCGGGTTTACTCTAACAAGTACAAGAACGTGAAGAGCTTACCAGATGGTGCAACGATCGCCGTACCAAACGATGCTTCAAATGAATCCCGGGCGCTCTTTGCTTTGAAGAACGCTGGCCTGTTTAACCTCAAGAAGGGTACAAAGCTGGCCACAACTTCATCCATTACTAACAACAAGAAGAACTTCAAGATTAAGGAATTGGCTGCTGACCAAACAGCCCGGTCATTAGATGACGTAGATGCTGCCGTTGTTAACACGAACTACGCACAAGCTGCGGGCCTGAACTATAAGAAGGCAATCTTTGTTGAACCAATTAACAAAGATTCCAAGCAATGGGTTAACGTGATTGCGGTTCTGAAGAAGAACAAGAACAACAAGGCGGTCCAAGACGTCGTTAAGGCTTACCAAACGAAGAAGACCGAACAACAAATCAAGAAGTACTACGGTTCTGCCGAAATTCCGGCTTGGAACCTGAACTTCAATAAGTAGGAGGCAGGAGTATGACGAAACCCATTATTGACTTACAAGATATTAACGTCACCTTTAAGCAGGGCAAGGAAGTTGTCCACGCCGTTAAGGATGTGTCGTTAGCAATCAACAAGGGTGATATTTACGGTATCGTCGGCTACTCCGGGGCCGGCAAGTCAACCCTCGTCCGGACCATCAACCTGCTGCAAAAGCCTACTGACGGGACGGTTACCATTAATGGTGAAACCTTCTTTAAAGATCACCAACAGCAGCTCTCCAATAAGGAGTTGCAACAACAGCGCCGCCGCATTGGGATGATCTTTCAACACTTTAACCTCTTAAACGAGACTTCGGTAATCGAAAACGTCCTCTTTGCCCTGAAGCACAGTGAACTAGACGATGACGCGCAGGAAAAGAAGGCCTACGAACTACTCGATTTGGTAGGCTTAAAGGACAAGGCGGACTTTTACCCCGTCCAACTTTCTGGTGGTGAACAACAACGGGTTTCAATTGCCCGGGCGCTTGCCAACGATCCGGAAATCCTAATTTCGGATGAAGCGACCTCGGCCCTTGACCCCCAAAACACCAACCAAATTTTGGACCTATTAAAGCGGCTTAATAACCAGCTCAACCTGACAGTTGTCCTGATCACCCACGAAATGGATGCCGTTAAGCGGGTAGCCAATAAGATCGCCGTCATGGAACACGGTCAAATCATTGAACGGGGCCCATTGCAAAGCGTCTTCTTGCAGCCAAAGGAAGAGTTAACCCGCCAATTCGTGGGTGGTTCCCTCGCCGCCATCGATACATTAAAGTCATTTGACCTTGATCACTTGGCCGACAATGAAGAACTATTCCAGCTGGTTTACAACGGGAATAACGTTACCAAGTCGATCATCATTGAACTCTACAAGCAGCTCGGCGTTGAAGCCAGCATGCTCTACGGGAACATTGAAATTCTCGGCGGTAGTCCGGTCGGTACCCTCTTCGTTGTCGTTAAGGGGGATGACGACCAACGCCAAGCCGCAGTAAAGTTCTTACAAGATAACAACGTTACCGTTACTAAGATTGATGATAGGAGGATTTGGAATGAGTAATCTTTTACCAAACGTCGTACAACTAGGCTGGGGCGGTGACAATGGCTGGGGAACCTCCATTGTCCAAACCATTTACATGACCGTCTGGCCGGCCATTATTGGGGGACTAATCGGCCTGTTCTTCGGGGTTGCTCTCGTGGTTACCGAACCCGGTGGGATTCTTGAAAACCGGGTACTCTTTAACATCTGTGATAAGATCGTGTCCGTCTTCCGGGCCATCCCCTTCATTATCTTACTGGCCTTCATCGCACCAGTTACCCAGGTAATCGTTGGTACCCAAATTGGGACCACCGCAGCCCTCGTACCACTGTCAATTGGTTTCTTCGCCTTCTACGCTCGGCAGGTTCAAGTGGCCTTAAAGAGCGTTGACCAGGGGAAGATTGAAGCCGCCCAAGCAATTGGCTCTACGAACAGGGACATTATCTTTGATGTCTACTTACGGGAATCCCGCTCCGAACTGGTTCGGGTTACGACCGTTTCCCTAATTAGTTTGGTCAGTCTGACCGCGATGGCCGGGGCCATTGGTGCCGGTGGTTTAGGTAACACCGCCATCTCCTATGGTTATGACCGTTTTAACAACGACGTGACCCTGGTCGCCACCTTATTAGTACTGCTATTTGTTTTGATTATCCAAGTGGCCGGCGATGTGCTTGCCAAAAAGCTTAACCACCAGGACCGCTAGTTAGGAGGGATTTTATGCAAGCCAGTGAACAGGTACAAGTATTACAGGATTTAATCAAGATTCGTTCAACTAATGGTAATGAGGTTGCCGTCGCACGCTACCTCCAACAACTACTCGCCGCTCATGGTATCGATAGTCAGGTAGACGAATTCGGTGACCGGCGGGCTAACTTGACCGCCAAGGTGGGGCAGGGCACGGATAACCGGGTACTGGGCCTCACCGGACACATGGATACTGTGGCGGTAACCGACCCTGACAGCTGGCAGCATGATCCTTTCGGTGCCGAAATTGTCGACGACCGCGTTTACGGACGAGGGGCCGCGGATATGAAGAGTGGTCTGGCCGCCCAGGTACTGGCCCTAATTGAGTTAAAGGAAGCAGGGCAACTACCAACCGGTACGGTTAAGCTAATCGCCACGGCCGGCGAAGAACTTGGTACCCCTGGTGCCTTCCGCCTTGCCAAGCAGGGAGCTGCCGATGACCTGGCCGCGTTGGTGGTCGGGGAGCCAACCGGAGGGAACGTTATCTTCGCCCACTCCGGTAGCCTTAATTACGAAGTTACCAGTATCGGGAAGGCTGCCCACAGCTCCGCCCCAGAACGGGGAATAAATGCTATTAGCGGCCTGGTCAAATTTATCGAGGCTGAAAACAAGCTATTCTCTGATGCACCGGTCGATCCCTACCTCGGGCACGTCCAGCACAGCGTAACCGTCATTAAGGGGGGCCACCAGGTCAACACTATTCCCGCTAGTGCTAAGCTACAAGGGAATATTCGACCGACCGCTGCCTGTGACAACCAGGAAGTGGCCCGACGCCTCCACCATGCTATTGACCTGATCAACCACCAGAGCTCCTACCACCTGGAACTGAACATTTTCATGGACTACCACCCGATCAGTACGGATCCCCAGAGCAGTTTTGTCCAAGCAGCCCTAACTGCTGCCCAGGAAAACTTCCCGCACCCCGTCAAGACTGATATCATTAACGGGGCCACGGACGCCAGCGTCTTTACCGTTGACCATCCCGACCTACCGGTGATTGTCCTCGGTAGTGATGCCTGGCAACTGGCCCACCAAACGGACGAATACACTACGATCCCGAGTTTTCTCGCGACCGTTAAAACCTACCAGCAAATCGTAACTAATTTCTTTAACTAAGCAAAACCGCTAGTACCCGGCCGACCGAGTATTAGCGGTTTTTATTTAGTTATTCAGTTTATCTAGTGCTTTTTGGTAGTAGCGTTGCACCTTATCGGCCGGCCATTTACGAATAGTGGTTAGGAACTTTAGGACCTCGGTAGCCGTTTGTCCACTATTAATCAAATCACAAACGAGTTGTAGCTCTGCGCTAGCGACCCCCTGTTCCATTCCTTGCCGCTTACCCTGCTCTACACCTTGTTTTATACCTTGTTTCATGCCTTGCTTTATACCTTGCTTCATGCCTTGTTCTAAACCCTGTTCTAAGCCCTGCCTCTTACCTTGTTTAACGGCCTGGCGGCGATCATGCTCAATATCCATCTCATATAACGTTCGTAACATATATTCACGCCTCCATAATAAATACGGAAAAATAACTATAAATTCGGAAAGCTAAAATAAAGGTTATCGTCACAACATCTGACTTGTAACAATGGCCTTACTCATAATGCCCCCAAGCAGAATAAATGATTACTTTTTGCGCTATTTTATCAACCTTATAAACCACTCGGTGTTGAACGTTAATCCGGCGCGAATAAAACCCCGCAATCGGTGGAATAAGTTTCTCAAAACTTTGATTATCTGCAAATGGATTTTTCCGTAATTGAGCAATTATCTCTCTAAAACTATCTTCTAAATATGTCCCCTTAATCTTTTTAAGGTCCTTTTTGGCTCCCTTCTTAATTCTTATTGAGTAACTCATAATTCATTCCAAACCTTGTCAAAGTCTTCTTCTTCATCACCCTCTCGTTTGCGGACCTGTTTATCAACTCCTTGGTTTACTAGAAATAGCGTTTCTTGAATTGCTTTCCAGTCATCCTCGCCAATTACAACGGCACCCTTTTCTTTATTTTTAGTTGGCTTAATGATAACGGGCCTTTTATCACGATTAACATCTTTGATAATCTTAAAAAAATCTTTTCTCCCTTGAGTAGGTGTTACTACATTATCCATCCTTATCGCTCCCATCATGTACATTATAACGTACATTAATTATATCAAATATTTAGGATGACATACACCTAATAAATACGGCGAAATCCGCTAATTTAAATTAAGTATAGTTAACTAATTACTTCAGAAGCTAAAGACGCACCGGTAAATTCCTTAATTTTTTCTAAGCAATTGCTAAGCAAAATAGCCATAATACTTAGGGAAAAATTACCCAATTATTATCTTTAGTAAACGCTGTCATTGGTATAATAAAGGTGAAAGATAAGATGATTTAGAAAGGGTGTTTTACCATGATGTCAGCTTTAAGTAACGCAATTGCTGTTGTGAGTTTTCTCGTAATCCTGATTGCCTCTATCGGAGGGATGTTCATGGGTAAACCTCAACACTAATTACCATTAATCAGCAATTATTCATTTTTAATAGTAAAGAGGTCGAGAAAAGCAAACCTTTCCCGACCTCTTTTATTATTTAAATAATTCTTGGTACTGGCCGTAGCCGGCTGCTGCCAAATCAGCTGCCGGAATAAAGCGAAGGGCGGCCGAATTGATACAATAACGCAAGCCGCCCTGGTCAACGGGGCCGTCGGTAAAGACGTGGCCCAGGTGTGAACCGGCCTGGCGACTACGAACCTCGGTCCGTTCCATGCCAAAGGATTGGTCACGCCTTTCCTTTACCACCCGCTGGGCAATGGGCTTAGTAAAGGCTGGCCAACCACAACCGGAATCGTATTTATCAAGTGAGGAAAAGAGTGGTTCTCCGCTAACCACGTCAACATAGATTCCCGGTTGGTCAAAGTGGTCATACTTACCAGTAAATGGGCGCTCCGTAGCCGCCTCCTGGGTAACGGCGTATTGAATGGGCGTTAGGCGTTTCTTTAGTTCTTCTTTGGACATCACAGTACCTCCTTTGGATTGAAGATACCACAGGCCGGATGAAAAAGCTGTTAAGCTGCTCTTAATATCTCCCTAATTCTTGTAAAGCTACCCCATTTTTAGGTATTCTCCAATGCTAACTATCTTTTCGAAGACTTTCTTATTTGACTAATTCTATTATTCTGTGAAGTAATTAAACGCGTAAGCTTAGTATTAGCCCATGATGAGACTTGATCTTCCAACTTATTGAACACCCTTTTCCTAATGTATTCTAACAACGAGCAAATTACAAAAACCGCTATGCAAATAAACAACACGTAAAGTACTGCGACATACGCTGGTTGCATAATCACCTTTTCCATATGCAAAGTTCTTAACCACAATAGCGATTCCATAAATCTATTGTCGTGAATTAAATAAATTCCAAACGTGGTTGAAGCAACCGTATTGATTATATAATTATAATTGATGGCTTTAGAGCCGAGCCAGATAAACAAACCTAAAGCTGTAAAAAAAGCAAAAATCGTCAAACCCTGATCACTTAATTTAGAGTATTTGATAAAACTAGGCTTATATAGTTTGAAAGCAAGAAAACTAAAAGTAAGTGAAAAAAGAACATCCACAAATACTCCCAACCAAAACAAAACTTTCCCAACAAAAATAAAGTAACGTGATTGCAATAAATTACGCTTTTGAATTAGAGCCCCAAAGCAAAAGGTAAGGCAAAATTTACCAAGCCAAGCAACGATTGCTGCTCCATAAAGATGCTTTCCCGGGAAAATCAATATAAAGCCTAAAAGCACTAAAAATATTTCCTCTTTTGGATTTAATTGGGCAAGTGCCTTATTCATAAAGGGAATAAGCAAATACATGAATACATAAGCAGTCATAAACCAGTATTGGTTAAAGAATATCGGTAAACAGCTTTTGACAATGCTGATAATAGATATTTGTTTTAAAATAATTCCGCAAATTAATGTTAGGCTAACCGACCAAAAAAAAATCGGGAGCCAAAGCTTAACAAGCTTTTTAAAAGAAATGTGAGAATTATACATAAAGTACCCGGTAATTAAAACAAATAAATAAACGCCAACTTTTCCCATAAAAGCCAAAGAATTGAACAGTGATAGTGATAACGGGTTGCTCCTTGATAAGATGGCTGAATTTGAAGCAGCCAGCACGCCATGAACTAATGAATGATGCATCACAATAAAAAACATCGCAATTATTCTTAGTAATTCAAAGTTAGATTTTCGCTTCTTAATATTAAACTGTGATTTTTTCAAAACTAGTCTCCCCTATCGTAAAATATACTCTTCCTGAGCTTACCCATAAGCAGTCAATATTATAGGCTAACTAGTTAATGACAATCAAATTATAAATAAAAAGACTAACACCTGTAAAATGTAGGAAATCGGCGGTTTAAAATTATCGGTTTTCCTACATTTCACGGCCGCTCTCTACAGAAAAAATTAGGTGTAACGATTTCGTGTTTTTCTTCCATAAAAATCTCCTAACTGAATTTATTGTAATCAGTATAGGAGACCTGAAGTTGAAAATATATACGTGTTGTTATTCGGTGCTTACGAAAAAGCTGTTAATCTGCCTAAAATAAAAAAGCACAGCAAAAATACTGTGCTTTTTTATTTTTTACTGTGAAGCTTGCGGTATTGCTCACGGGTCATGGTTGAACTATCCTTAGAGGCGCTCTGTGCCTTTTTAGCAGGCTTCTTAGTCTTATCTGTGGTCTTATCTGACTTCTTCTTTGAACCACCAATAAAGGCCTGCTTTGCGGCCTCACGGAGAACCGAGCTTGTTGAAATTTTAATTTCCGGCTGTTTTTCTTCCTTAGCAGCTTGAATTTCCTCATAGTCTGGGAAATTTAATTTGATTTCCGGCTGTTTTTCTGCCGACTCTGGCTGGCTTTCACTATTAGCTTTCGAGTGAGGCTGAGATGACGTAGTAACCTTAATAGCTGGTTTCTCACTTTGAGGAGTCTCCCGTGTCTTTTGCTGCGTCAATTGCTTTTTCCCTGCCATTTGTTTGACCAGATTTAAATTATTAGTAGCATTATCATAGTTTGCTTTTCTTATCTTTAACAGTGTTTGATCAGTATTGTCGTCACTTTCAAAGTATTGTTTTTCAGCATTTTCAAAATTTCGCATTGTTGTTTTCAGTAAATCTTCTAAATCTTGTGCCAAAATAATTCCCCACTTTTGAAAAATTGTGTTGTTATAATATCGCAACTTACAAATTGTATCTGGGTAATAACTTAAGTTACGACTTCATTAATATCCGCCGCCGCAACGGGGTATTAGTTATCTATTTTAATATTATTATTAATCATACCAAAAACTGGGTAGTAAGTATCCTATAATTTTATTCTTTTAAAAAGCTTTTAAAAGTTAATTAACTTTACTGCCCATCTGATCAGTTTATAGAAGTTCAATAATAACAGAGGTCCTTATAGTGTCTTTTTCTGCATTACTAACCCTCGCAGTAAATAAAGTACTAACATCCCCAACATTGCTTGCCACCAGCTTAACGAATTAGCAGTCAGAATAAAGAGGATCGCCAATATTATGTCCAGGATTTCTGATGATAGGATGTTTACTCCTAAACTACTACTTAACAAGATATCAGCTAATACATTACGGAACATAATCGCCAAAACCATACCGAGAATAGCAAAGTACATAGTATTAAATACGTAAGCCGCTAGTAATTCCATTACCGAACTTAAAATAATGGTAACAACGTTGATTTTCAATAGCAGCACCTGCTTATTTAACACCTTAAAGAAGGTGTTACCAATTAAATTCATTTTTGAATCAAAATAGCAAATTGGTAGTACCGTAGCTAAATAGTCAATACTAACGGTGTACTTAGGTAACCATAATTTTAATAAAAAGGCCAGGGGTAAATAGAAAATATACATTAACGGTAAGATATAGAACAAACCGCGATTTAATTTTACATAGTATTGTTGCAGCCGGTCGACCGAGAACCTTCGCAAGGCTGGAAACAACACTAAACTAATTTGAGTAATAAAGGTCAATGCAAAATTCATCAAGGTTAGCGAGAGGGATACCTTCCCAAAGGCAATTAATCCCCACCGAACATCGATAATTTGGCGGCAAACTCCTAGGATCAGTAATGAGCAGATATTAGCAAACATCAAACTAATTCCCACTCGAATACTAGTCCACGATTCGGCAATTCCCTTTTGAAATGAGAACCTACCAGCCATTAATTCTGGCCTAAACATCCACAATAAGTAAGCAAATGCTAGACTAATTGAAATAATGTAAAAGGTAATATAAGTATTAACGTTCTGTACTCCCGCCAACATTAAAAGTACTTGGGCTGTAAAGAAGATAATTCGAACGATAATAATTGATTTCGAGTAAATGTTAGTTTCATTAATGGACTGGAAAACAAAACCTAGAAAGTTATGGCCCGTATAGAAAAAGTAGTAGACCAATACTAACAGGAACAATAGCCGCCGTTGGGCTGTATGGGAAAAGAGAATGAAGGTAAAGTTCACTATCATTCCCAAAAATAGTTGGTATAGCAATCCCACACCCAGTTGGCTCTTAACTGCGTCTTTGTCTAGCTCTTGCCGATGCATTCCCCCATAACGGAGGTAAATACCATCGTTCAGTCCCAATGCCAGGCACGGTACGTATGTACAATAAAAGAGAAAAAGCTGCCAATAACTATAGCCGGAAACACTTAGTACTTTAGGCAAGACTAAGTTGGTGCTACAGCTAACTATCAATGAGATTGCCTGTGCTGTAAAAGCAAAAATGAAGTTTTGTTTAATCTTTTTCTGCATTTTCTAGCTTTCCGTTTCCCGCTAATAGTTGGTTACGCCTGCTAACCCGATAGCACTGATAATACATTGCAATAAACATATATAACCCACAGTCAAAGTAATGACCAAAGCGTAAAAGACGTACAAAAAGATAGCATAGACACATCTGGCTGATAATTTTATATATTGCTACTGAATCATCACTTTTACGAAAACGATAATGATACAGCCAAGCGACTAATAAAACTATCCCAATCATCCCTAGTTCTGAAATAATTCGTAACGCTAGTGAATTAGCATCAAATCTATTTAGTGATAGTATGTTGGGACCGTACTGACCAGCGAATTTATTATAAGATAATGAATGCGATCCCATCCCGCCTCCTAAGCCATGCGTCTCTTCGAAACTATCAAATGCAATATTTTTATTGATAGTTAGCGACTGGGTACTTAAATTGACAGAATTTAGACTGCCCTTACCACTGACCAATCCTACCGTATCATTTACCCGTTGATGAATAAAACTAACCCTACTATAAACTGTTCCTAAACAAACAGCCGCTAAAAGCAAAATTAATAGCTGTTTATAACTTATACCATATTCCAAAACAATCACGATAATACTAACAATTACCCCAAAGAACCCTGTAGAGGAACCGGTGAATAAAAATCCCGCAAAAATAACAATAAGTTCCCATGGCTTCATTTTTAGCGTTAGTGCCGCACGGTAACGGCCCAGCAGCTGGTAAAGGCCAAAGAAAATTAACGGGAAAAGAACCAATGCGCAGTACGAAGGCTCGTTTAAAAAGGATGCCGAACGGCCAACCGGCGTCCCTGCTTGGTCATGTATTAACCACGACATCGTTGCCAAAGATGCAACTCCCAGCAAACTCATTACATATTGAAAAATAGAAACCAGTGCTGTCAAGATCGCCAACTGTTTATACAGCTGCAAATATTCCATAATGTTTGTATTATCAACAAAGGTAAACCAGTAAGTCGCAGTTATGCAAATTGATAAAAATTGCTGCATGAACAAAGTAAAAGTGTCGGTGCCCAACATAATCGCAAAATATGATTGGAAAAAGATAATTGCAAACGCAATAGCAACTGAATAAACAATTCGAACCCGCTTAAGAGAATACATTAAAATCACAAATTGAATTCCAATTAGTACGGGCATTGGAATTAAGGCATTTAAGAAAATTAATAGCACTGATAATCCTGGAATAGAAAACCAGCTCACACGTTTTGAGGTCATTTATCATCTATCCTTTTACCAATAATTCATCAATAACGATATTCTAAATTCATGGTTTAAATTACGTTTCTCGCGAATGGTGTATGTTGGATCAAACGCCAATCGAACACGCTGACTCAGATTGCCTTTACCAAAATGTAGGGCATGCTTTAACAGCTTCTGATTCACCTCGGGGAGTTGATCGCCGTACAGCTTTAACAGCTCACCAAGTTGATTACTCATAATTCGTGCCCGCGTACTTTTTTCGGCCCATACTTTATGAACTTTATCCTTAAGAGTATGAATCCCACCATCAACGTTATTACCATGCTGACGGTACAGCATCATTGGCTGGGAATCAAAGACTACTTTCCCGCCCATTGCCAAACAGACCTTATGGATCCAGTCATCATGCATCATTAAGTGCTGCGGAAGAGGCTTACTAGCAAGAATATCACGAAGACGTTTATTCATTACCATCGTACATCCCGTACAACAACTATAAACAATCGCATTAGCAAAGGTTTGCGTAGTATAGTGATTTTCGCCACCGTGAATTTCTTTTAAACCGGCATCGGTCATTTGAAAGCTCCCAGCATACAGTAAAGGTTTCTCAGCGGTCCTGGATTGCTGTATTAAAGATAACGCACGGCTAAGTTTATCCTCTTTCCATACGTCATCCTGGTCACTGAAAGCATAGTACTCACTCTCCGGGCTATCCTTTACTAACTGTAAGAAACTTCGCGCCGTTCCTAAGTTAGAACCACTGTAATAGTGTAGTTGCCCCTTTTCTTGATATGCATTTAAGAGCGCTTGCGTCTGATCTGTCGAACCGTCATCACGAACAAGTAATCGTACTTGGACACCCTTTTGTCGTAAAATACTGTCAACTTGTTCTTGAAGATATTGTTCGCCATTATAGGTTGACATAAGTACAGTAACCTGTTTTTCCATTGCTACTCCTCTACTTTACTTACCTTCTACAATCAATTGCTGAATTGTTTGTAATAATGATTCGTTACGATAGGGAACCTGGATTGGCCGCAGGTCAGACTTTAACTCACCAGTGATTACCTTTTTCATCAATCGTGCTAATGCCTCCGGATCCCGATAGTCAAAGTAGTAAACATTCGAATATCCCGCTAGTACTTCATGGGTAACATCAATATCCGCAGCTAAAATAAGGTCTGCCTTCTGGGCGGCCTCAAGCATTGGTAGTCCGTAGCTCTCAATATATGAAGGAAAGATTAATACATGATCTTCATACATCTTCAACACCTGTTGTCGCGGAATAAAGCCCAATAGTTCCACATTATTATTTGCAGTCGGCAGCTGTTCTTTAGTGAGGGTCAAACTAACTTGAAAATTATTTATCCCCTGCCCGTTTAGTAACCGAATTGCTTTTAAAATCAACTGATGGTTTTTATAAAGATAAGCAGTTGCCGGATAAAAGAAACGGTGATGTTGATTAGCAAAATAATGATGATCATTAATAACGGGAACCTTAGGGCCAACCTTGAGGACCCTTTCCCCCACCAGCCTGGTTTGTTGGATAACCGCCCTTTTCATCCAATCGGTTTGAACAATAGTGAGTGGTTGCTCTTTGGAAAGACTGTATTTGATTACTCTTCCTACTAGTCGTTGGTATAAGGCCACTCTCCGTTCCGCAGGCTTGAGGAAACTAAAGCGGTGCCCTTGAAAAAAGGGAATCGACTGATGAAGGTAAACAATTTTGAGCGGGCTCTTAACTCCGACAGTACAAATATTCTGCAAGGAAATAAAAACATCCGGGTGGTAGTGGTTAATAAAGCTTCGCCCACCGCCAAGCTCAAAAAAGAGTTTCTTGAACTTACTCTGCTTTAAATCCGGACGGGTAATTATCTTGACATTCGCTGAAGTTGGAAAGTATTCTCCTGCTAAAATAAAGAACCATTCATTTTTAGAATCATGCTTTAAAACGTCCTTATAAAAATCCTCTAAAATTGAGAATGTGCCACCACTAGTCGGCGTCGCAGCATAATCACTTACAACAATTCGCATGAACTAGACCACCTTTTCTACTTATCAATACCACTTCCAGCCCCATTTATTAAAATACTGCACCATACTCTTTATCATCGGAAAGACACCCCTAATGGAATGGTTAGCACGTCGCCAGCCATGATAAACCATAAAGGAAGGATAGATGATTACTTTACCGATTTTTGATAGTCTTACTGTCAAATCGGTATCTTCAAAATACATAAAGAAGCGCGGATCAAAACCACCAACTTCCTTAAAGGTTGCCGTCCGCAGTAACATGAAGGAGCCGGTGGCGTTTTCTTCGACCTGGATATGGTCATAGCCATCTAACTGCTTAGTAAACTGACGCTGCCGTTGTGGAAAAGCACGCGGTCCCAAGAAACGAATAAGTAGATCAAAAACTGTTGGGAGTTTCCGGTTCAAATATTGAACCTTACCGGTCTCCTTATCCCTAACCAATGGCGAAAGCAGTACAACTTCTTCATGCTGATCGAGGTAACTAATCGCATCCATAAAGCCAGTTAGGTCCTTAAGCTTAATATCGGGATTCATTACCACGTGATAGCAAGAGTCTAACTGTGACAACACAGTGTTATGTCCCTTACCAAAGCCACGGTTCTCTTCCGTCTCGATAAAAGTAATGATATTAGAGAGATCATCAAAGAATGCGCGGTCAATTTTACGTGTCGATGATCCATTATCGATTAGATAAAAGCTAAATTGAAAAGCAGTTAATGACATTAATTTTTTTATATTCTGCTTGGTTTGCTGCAATTCTTCACGTGTTGGATTATAAAACACTACTGCAACGGATATTCTCTTTTTTTGATGTCCGTTCAACTTTTGCATTTACTCTTTATCTTTTCCTCCGTTAATGCCGCGACCACTGATGACGTCAAAAATAGTTCGCACTAAAATAATCAGATCTAATACTATGTTGACGTGGCGGGCATATGCTGCATCAATTTGTGCTTTTTTGGCTCCAATTAAGTTATCACGGCCATTAACCTGGGCCAATCCGGTAATTCCCGGTAAGACCCGATTGGCCCCTAATTCAGTCCGCATTTTTAATACGGCCTTTTCGTTTGGAATTAATGGCCGCGGCCCAATAATTGACATTTCTCCCCTCACAACATTAAACAATTGGGGGAGCTCATCTAAACTGGTCCGTCGCAAAATACTACCGATTGAAGTTACGTAGCGTTCTGGGTGGGTAAACTGTTCTGTTGATACTTGGTGGGGAGCCGTCCCAACCATGGTGCGAAATTTATAAATAGTAAAAGGGACATTATTCTTCCCGATACGAACCTGTTTAAACAAGATAGGTTCATTAGGAGAACTTCTTTTGATTAAAATTGCGATAATTATCATTGGAATACCCAAAATAATAATTGCCAAAATGCTAAAGAAAACATCAAAGATTCTCTTAATAACATCGCAATATAAGCGAAAATGCGGTATATTGTGCTCTTTTATCATGGATTTTTCTTTAGCCATTGCAAAATTAATCCTCCCTTCTACTCATCAAACTAATAGTTACCCCACTTCTTTAATAACTGCAACGACTGTTCCTAAAAAGAAACCAATTAAGGCCCCACCGAGTGTAAATAACGTTACATTTGGAAAGGACGGTTTATCTGGAACTACCGCCCGCGAAGTTACCTTAGTGTTGCTAAAGCCCATAATCTTTTTAATTCGCTTTTGAAAGACATCGGTAACCGTATTAGCAATCACCGTTGCTTCCCGGGGACTTGACGCCTTAGCTCTTATCTCAAATAATTGCGAATTCTGACTGGTTTGAACGCTCACCATCTTTTTCAATCGTTTGTATGATAAACGATAACCTGGGTTAGCATCTGCTAGTTGAACTCGGGTTGCGTTGAGAATCTGATGATTAGTAATTATTCCCTTATAAGTATTAATCATCTGAATATCTGCTTGCTGGTTGTTAAATGCCTGACCATCAGCGGTCGCATGTTTTTGGTTAACCAGGATTTGTGATGATGATGTATATTGTGGCACAATGGCGTATTTAGCTAGGCCAAAACAAACGGCCGCAACAAAAACGGTCGCGACAATAATCATTACTAGATGCTTTCTCATCGCCTTAATAAGCTGCCATAAGCGAATGCTATCATTAGGAAAAGCGTTACGCTCAGTTCGTGTTTCGTTCACTTTATTTACCCCTTTATTTAATTCAGTGACCATACTAACATTCCCCGATGTCTTACATATATTCACTGATAATTAAGATTTGACACCCTATAAATATAAACTAAATCCCAACCTTTGTAAATTGGCAAAAGAAAAAGCCAACACAAGCTATATTCAGCTTGTATTGGCTTAATCATTAGATAACACTCGTAGATAATGATTACTCTTTTTTAGGAGGGTATTCCAAAATAACAAAGAAATCTCAGAGTATTACCTTCCCCCCACTCTTTATAATAAGGGCCATTCTATTCTTAAAATAGATTTAATTAGAATTCACGCTTCTTAGCAGCAAGGCCAAGACCAAACATAGCTGAAACGGCACCCAGTGCTACGATAGCAGCAGAGTTTTCGTTACCAGTTTGTGGTAAGGTAGCGGCTGATGCTTGTGAACCATTTTGTTGAGCCTTGTTAGCAACGTAAGCTTCGTATTGAGCCTTAGTTACTTGTTGGCCGTTTACGTAGTAGTTGCTACCATTTACACCAGTGAAGCCAGAAACAACACCGTTAGTAGTAGTGTTTTGGTTACCATTGTTGTTGTTTTGGTTACCATTGTTAGTGTTGTTACCAGGGTTTACTGGAGTGTCAGGGTTGACTGGAGTAGTGGCTTCGTTAACAGTCAAGTTCCAGTTGATGGTGCTTTGGCTACCATCAGTCCAGTTAACAGTAACTTGGAGTGGGTAAGTACCAGCACCCTTAGCTACGGCAGCGTTAACAGCAGCTGGGTCAGTCCATACAACGTTGGCAATTTGGTCAACTGGAGCAGTACCAGCAACTTCAGCTGGAGTAGGAGCAGGAACGACAGTCGTAACTGCGTCGTTAGCAGCAGCGTTAGCAGCTTCTGAAGCATTGGCAGCTTGGGCTTGGGTAGCAGGCTTAGTGTAAGTACTGTTACCGTTGTTGTTTAATTGGTTACCGTACTTTTGAGATGCGTTGCTAGTAACACCTTGCAGAGCGTTCAAAGCATCCAAAGCAGTTTGGTAAGCACCTTGAGCAGCAGTCAGGTTAGCTTGAGCAGTAGCTAATTCAGCTTCAGCAGTGTCAAGCGTTGCTTGAACGTCAGCAACAGAAGCAAGGTTGGACTTAGCAGCATTCAGCTTGTTAGTGGCAGCAGTTGCACGGCTGTTCCAGTCGTTAACCAGGTTAACAAGGTCTGACAGCTTCATTGAAACGGCTGGTGCATTGGCACCTTCGTTAACCGTAACAGTGCTCTTCAGAACATTGTTCAGGTTGTCTTGAGCAGTCTTAACCAGCTTGTTAGCATTACGTAATTGCTTGTTAGCAGCAGTCAAGTTAGCCTTGTCATTGTCAAGTTGTGCTTGGGCACGAGATACAGCGTCTTCAGCATTAGCACGTGCGGCAGCAGCAGCCGTCTTTTCAGCTTCAGTAGTTGCACTAGCAACTTGAGCAAGTGCGTCACTCAAAGCGTTGTTAGCTGAAGTCAATGCAGCTTGGTCACTAGCAACGGCAGCTGAGTAGTTGTTAACACTAGCTTGAGCGTTAGATTGAGCGTTGTTAGCACGGGTAACAGCACTGTTAGCAGCGCTGTATGCAGCGTTGTTGTTAAGTTGATCTTGGTATGACTTAGCAAAGTTGTTAGCAGTAGCAGCGTTTTCTTCAAGCTGTTGCAGTTGTTGGCTGTTTGGCAGGTTGTGAGCGTTCATAGCTTCAACGTATGCCTTTTCTGCCCGGCTAGTAGCAGCTACGGCAGCACGAGCGTTTTGGTAAGCAAGTTCGTTAGCTGCCTTAGCAGTCAGGTATGCGGAAATCTTAGTTAATGCATCGCTAACTTGGCTCATGTCCTTGTTAGCTTGAGCAGTTACGTTGTTAAGGTAAGTAACATCAGTTTGAGCACTGTTGTTTTGGTAAGCGTAGGTAGTGTTCAACTGGTAAGCTTCCGTATCGTAACGCTTTTGCATTGAAGTCAATGCGTTAGAAGTTACGGCAATAGCAGCACTAGAAGCACTAGCAGCTTGTTGTGAAGCAAGTTCAGACTTCAGGTTGTTAACCTTAGTAGCCAGGTCAGCAACGTAGTTAGATTGAACGGTGTAGTCTTCATGCTTTTGGTTGTACTTAGCTTCAACTGCAGGACGAGCAGCAGCTACGGAAGCAAGCGTATCACTGGTTTGGGCAGAAACAGCGTTCCAGTAAGCAACGGCTTGTTGAGCAGCGTTGTTAGTAGTAGTATCGGTTTCACCAAAGCCCTTTTGAGTAGCGGCAGTGTGAATAGCGGCTGAAGCAGCAGCACTAGCTGCTACAAAGTTGCTTTGTGCTTGAGTAGAAGCTTGACCAGCCTTGTCTTGTTGTGCAAGAGCTTGCTTGTAAGCGTCGTTAGCCTTGGAAACAGCAGCAACGTCAGAGTTCAAGTTTTGTGCAGAAGCAACATTTGCTTGGGCGTTAGATACAGCAGCTTGTGCTGAGGTAACGTTGTTGCTTGCAGCAGTAACAGCAGCTTGTGCTGATTGAACAGCAGCGTTGTTAGTAGTAGTGGTTGCAGCAGCCTTTTCGTTAGTTACAGCAGTAGTAGCTGGTTGTGCAACAGTATCAGCGTTGGCGTTGTTGTTAACGTTAGTTAAAGTTAAACCTGCCAAAACAGCAGTAGTAACAAGGCCAGCGTAAACGATGTTCTTCTTAGCCTTGTACATCTTATAATGCATTGCATTATTCTTCATAGTAAGTACCCTCCTAGAATATTTAAGTAAAAAATACAAATAAATTCTGAAAATCTATTTGGTATGTTATTGTCACTATGAAACAATAAACAATTTCAGAACAAACTCATAATAATATATTAAAATCTTTTTTTCAAGTTTTCCTAAAGTTCTTTAATGAACAACTAAGATTGTTAGTGCTGGATTTCCTTACGGAGAAGTACACTAGCGTAGTAATGAATAAATTATAACTTTAATCATTAATTAACGTTTCCCACTGCTTCCAGGTGGCCTGGTAATCATATTCGTTCAGATTATCATAAGCGCCATCACTCAGCTGTTGTAGTTTAGCCTGATCAGTCAGTAAACTAATTACGGTTTTAACTAGCTTGTTCTTATCATTTAACGGAATTAGTTCGCCGTTAACCCCCGGCTTAATTATTTCCGCTGGACCGTATGAATAGTTAAAGGTTACAACCGGCACACCATGCTCAAGGGCTTCGGCCATCGCCAGTGGCTGGGCATCAATAATACCTGTATCGACAAATAGCTGTGCAGCATCATAGTAATTATTAACCTGGGGCTGATAACCCGCAAACTTAACTACATTTTGTAATTTGAGCTTTTCTACTTGCTCGTGGTACTGCTTAGTATCAGCCGCAGTCCCATAACCATACAGGACTAACTCACTATCATTAACTTTCTTGTGAACTTTGGCAAAAAGACTTATCAAGGTGCTCGTCCCCTTATCTTCCGCCAAACGACCGACATAAATCAGCTGGTGCTTCTTACGGGCGGTCATCGGTACCCGCTTCAGAACGTGGGCAACCGGCGAAGCATTAATAGCGAACACTTTAATCTGGTTACCAAAACGCTTATCCAAGTCATCCTTTTGGGCCTGGGTATCCACAATGACACCGTCCCAAATGTCATGCTGTTTTAAAATCGTTTCTTCAATTAAGGCACTCATCTTACCACGGACTGGATCTTGTCCCGGCAACAAGTGGTTAAACGGCAAGCTGAAGTACTTTCGGGTCGCGGGGTTCTGGATTGCTGCAACCCGATTCAAGGTTATATCCGGTCGGTCAGCGATAAAGACGTTCGGCTGATTATCAACTTGCGATAATTCATTTAAGAAGAAGTCTTCTAAATAATCCGGACCATTCAGATAGCGGTCTTCACCCTTATAATTTTTAAGCACGTTCAATGAATTAATTGGTGTATTTTGTGTCGATTGTACGTAATACTTTTCAAGGTAGCATTCACCATTAGGACGGTAATACCGTTCATAATAGATCTCACCATCTTCACCAAAGGTTTGGTCGACCGCCTTAAATCCCCGAATGTCATAACGTTCACGAAGGGTAATATTTCCAGCCTGGTCATAGTAGTCAATGTGGTCAACTTGTCCCACGGTTCCCCCGATAAAGAAAATCTTGGCTACTAGACGGTCACCGTCTTTTACTTCTTGGCTATCGTTACCAGTTCCCACTTGATAATCATGGGTAAGTCTTAAATCGGCAACTCGTAATACCTTCCCTTGATAATCCGTCGTGCCAGCAAAGAAATCATATAGGTTAACCAATTGGTCATCCGCCAAACCAAAGCGGCCTAAAGTCGCATGGATAATGTTATCAAAATCAAAGGTCACTAACTTAGCATCGACGTTATTCCGTTTAAATAATTTTAGCCGCTTAATTTCAGTATGCTCGGCACTTGAGTTACTACTTAACAGATACTTATTTACAAAATAAAACACTATTCGTTAGCCCCCTTGCTCTTGACATCATCGATAATTTGCCGCCATAGCTTCATTACTACTGGTCCAGAATACCGCTTACTATCTTCGTAGGCATTTTCACTCATCTCAGCAAGCTTCTTTTGATCAGTCAGTAAGGTAATTACAGCCTTGGCTAGACCATCAATATCACCATTCTTGGTCAGCAGACCATCACGGTTGTTAATGATAATATCGCCTGGGCCATACTTAACATCGTTCGCTACCATTGGTAGGCCATGTGATTCGGCTTCAACAAGAGCAATTGCTAGTCCTTCGCCACTAGTTGGTAATACCATCAACTGTGCTTCATCATCTATTTGCGAGATATTAGAGGTAAAGCCCTTTAAATGAACCGATTTTTCTACCCCTAATTTTTTGATTTGCTGACGTAACTTTTGGTCATAGTTATCATTAGCATATCCCCATAGATCTAGTGTTGCATCCGGAACCTTTGCCAGGATTTGTGGCCAAGCAGCAATAATATGTTCCTGCTGTTTTTCGGGAGAGAGCCGGGCCACAACTACTACCTTATGCAGTTTACGACTAGCAAACGGTACATGGGGAGCGTTGATCTGTTCATCGGAAACAACAGCACTCGGTACGTGGTAAATCGGTACCCCGTACTTACCTAACCGTAACTTAACATCCGTTTCCTGTTGGGGGGTTAACGCAATAACACCATCCCAATCCTTAAGGTGGTTAAATCCCCATTCATAGTTAAAGTTATACGTTGAATTCATAATATCGCCAGGATTATTAACCTGAATACTATGTAATTGCATATACCGTGGTACGCGGTGGTGCATATGCATAACTGACCAGGCATTTTCAAAGTTACGGTCAACAATGATTCCCACTGGTTCATCGCCGCAAATTTCCTTATCCGTTACTAACTCATCCAAGAAGAAGCTCGTCAGCGCATCCAGGCCAACAAAGTGATAGTCATGCCCCCGATAGTTAAACAAGTGATAGTTAGTTACCTTTTCGCCTTGTTTATTCATGAGATTAGTTTTTTGGATGGCTAATTTTCCTTCTGGAGTAAAGTAATTTTCCAGAGCCATCTTATTGCGCCAATCAAAAAGTTGTTCTACCGAGATAAAGCCCCGGTTATCATACCAGGCAATCTTGAGTAGCTTACCAAAATGGTCAAAATACTGTAGGTTTTGCACCGTTTCATCATCAGCACTCTTACAACGAATTGCCAAAACAATAGTGCCATCCTGACTGTAGTAGATGGTCTGCCCATCAACTTTCTTTTGCCAATTAGGATTGATATGGATGTCCTTAAGCATTACCGGATGTGACTCTACCGAACGCGCATTTTGAAAATAATCAAACATGTTAATAAAATGCTGATCATCAATTCCGGACTCTTTAATAATATAATGCAAATTATTATTATACTGTCTCGTCACAATCATCGCTGGTTCATGATACTGCTTGAACAAGTTTAAACGTTGAATTTGGGCAAACTCAATTCCCGACTTATTAATCTGTATCACATCGTTTAAGAAAAAAAGCATATTTTTAGAATCTCCTCTTTAAAATCACAAAATAATTTTAACATAAACCCCGTCATTCGACACAGCCGGACCGGTAGCATACAAAAAAGGCTCACCATCAGCGGCAAACCCTTCAGTAGTTATTCAGGTTTTATCTACAATCATTATATTTGCCACCACGGAAATTCACCGGCATAATGTCTATAAATCACCAAGGAGGTTTTAAAATGTTAAACTTACCAGTCGGTATTGGCCAGGTCCACGCCATGCACGAACTTTTTAAAGCCGACCCCCGGCTTGCCATCATCGTGCTCGCCATCATCATCTGCCTGGCCTTTTACTTTAATTCGCGGCGTTAAGCCCCTTACCAAGTTCATACGCCTGTTGACCATACTTATCAATGGCCGGGTGGTCTAGCGCGCCACCGTCCCAGATCGTGCCGGCATCTTGCCAGCGCAGGTAGTCGACAATTTGTCGGTAGTTAGCCTTTAATGAAGAAAAGTCATCTCCGGCCGCCGTCGCTAACATCATCGCCTGCTTGTGACCCTTTAAGTCATGGTTATGATCATAAAAGCGGTCCACAATCGTCTTCAGCATGGAGCTCATCCCGAAGTAGTACAGTGGCGTTACCATTACTACCAGGTCTGCCTGGATAATCTTTTGCAGCAGTTGTTCAACATCATCATGTTGAGTAATTGCTGCGTTTTTTTCGTCAACCATCACGAAGTCATTTTGGTGGTCGACAGCATTATAACGATAAATTTCGTGTCCACCGGTCTGAGCGCCCTTTATAAACTGGTCTGCCAAATAGTCAGAAGCCCCATTGACGTGCGCACTGCTTGTAATTACAACAATTTTCATCAACTGCCACTCCCCTTTTATTTTTCTTCCTATTATATAGTGAACTGTGAAATGCGTTTATTTGCATTAGCGGTCACCTTCACTTTAGTAAAGTAAGAAAACTATTGCCAGTATTTTCACTCACTAGGTCAAAATTTTCTAAAATCAAAGCGGCGGTATCGGCCAAACTGGCCCGGTCAGCTAACCGGCCACCGGTCAAGCGTGTCGAATAGGCCAGCAGTGGTACCCACTCACGAGTCAGCGCCCCACCCGGAAAATCAGGATCGTTCCCGTGGGTCGCCGTCAGTAAGAGTAAGTCGTCCCGATCTAATCTCGGTAACAATTCCCCCAGGGCCCGGTCGACTGCTTGAAGGGACTGCCCCATCCTTTCCGGATCCCGTTGGCGACCGGCGCGGTCAACGGCGCCCAAGTGCGTCAACCATAGCCCAGACTGTTGTTTTGCTAACTGCCGCCCTAACTCCTGGAGTGCCCCGGTATCGTCACCACTCAGCGTCTGCACCGGAATTCCCGCCGCTTTCAGACGAGTCACAACCGTTGGCCGCGGCGCTGCCATTGGTAAAACCCGGGCCGCCGTTCTTCGGTAAACGTATCTACCCAGGGCGTCACCAGCAAATGGGACTGCAATGACCTGGCTCAAGTTAACATTGTCTTGTTGATCAAGCCACCGCCGGGCAGCGTAACCAACTTCCCACAGTTCTTCAGCAGTCATCGTCGCCTCGTGGGCCGTCAGCCAAAGGTCCGAGCCACCACTTGTAAAAATAATTATTCCGCCCGTCGCCACTTGTTCATCCCCCCAGTTGGCCAGTGCCCGGACAGGAGTGGCCGGCTGGTTACTAATTACCGGCCGGTGTGCATCACGGCTAATTTTAGCAAGCAATTCCGGGGGAAATCCCTGGGGAAAGGCCGTGAACTCTTCTCTGGTCGGCACCCCTAATAGCTCCCAGGCACCTTCTAGCCCCGTTTTACCAATGGCGGCCGGCCGAGCCTGCCCATAATAGGCATGGTCAGTTGCTAAGGTCGCCGGACTAAACAGTGGGTGTAACTCACCAAGACCCAGGCTCGTCAAAACCGGCAGCTGCAAACGGGCGCGGAAGTGGCGAACCAGGCTCCCGAGGGTATCGGCCCCCTGGTCAGCAAAGTGGGCCGCATCCGGCGCACTACCAATCCCCAGACCGTCGACCACGACCATGATAATCCGGTTAAATTTTGCGGCCATTTTCAATTCCCCCTATCGACTGATACTGGCCTTAGCATAACACAATTAGGGGCTTTTCAATTCCCCCGAATCTTCATATAATAGCAAAGTGAGTTTTTTTATTGGAAGGATATTAATTGAATTAGAAAGGATCATACTATGTCGTTCAGAAGTTCTGTTGCCGCTGGGGCGGGGCATCTTTCATACTCCGTTTTGCACGGCATTTTTAATCGGGGGAGTTCGCTTCCCGGTCTGGTTGCCCTCAAGATTGACCCAGACATTCTTTACCACTACAAGGACCGTTACGACTTCGTAATCGTCGGCGGGACTAACGGGAAGACCACGGCTACCGCTCTGGCCGTTCAGGCACTTAAGCAAAAGTACCCGGACGTCCTTTACAACCCAACCGGCTCCAACATGAAGCGGGGGATTGCGACGATCTTCGTTTCTGCACCGAAGCCCAAGAAGAAGGGCCTGGCCGTCCTGGAAGTCGACGAGGCCAACATCGTCCGCATCGTGAAGTACTTTAAACCTAAGGCCTTCGTCTTTACCAACCTCTTTCGCGACCAGTTGGACCGTTACAGTGAACTGTACGCGACCTGGGACCGGATGCTAGAAGGGGTGCGGATGGCGCCTAAGGCCACGATTATTGCCAACGCCGACGACCCGATCTTCAACTCGGTTGACCTTCCTAACCCGCGCGTTTGGTACGGTTTTGATGATCAACCAATGGATGATTTGGAAGCACCATCTAACACGGACGGGGTCGTTTGCCCGAAGTGTCACCACATCATCCACTACGGCTTTATTACCTACGGGGACCTTGGCGCTTACTTCTGTCCCCACTGCGGTCACAAGCGGCCAAGCCTAGACTACAAGGTTACCGCCGTCGACCGGATGACTTCCACTGATTCCGTTGTCAAGTTTGACGACTACGAGTACACCATCCCCGTCGGTGGTTCCTACAACATCTACAACGCCCTCGCTGCCTACTCCTTATCCCGTTTCATGGGTGTGGAAAAGGCTGATATCAAGACCGCCTTTGAAAAGAGCCCGGAAATCTTCGGTCGACAAGAAAAGGTCCAGATTGGTGACAAGGAAATGGTCATCATCATGGTAAAGAACCAAATTGGGGTCGACACCGTCTTGGACATGATCAAGACCGACAAGGAGCCCTTCTCCTTCGCCTTCTTGTTAACGGCCCTGCCAGCGGATGGTGAAGACACTTCCTGGATCTGGGATTGTAACTTTGAAACCTTAAAAGAACGCGACATCCCTTACTACCTGGTCGGCGCCTCTAATTACAAGGATGCCGCCACCCGCTTCAAGTTTGGCGGCTTTAAGGACGTCAACGTTGAACCGGACCCGGCCAAGCTAATCGACCGGATTCAAGAAATTCCGACGAAACGGCTCTACGCGGTTACCTGCTACACCGCCATGCGGCAACTGCGAAAGGCCTTGGCGGAAAAGAAGTACATCGATGGGGGGATGGAATAGTGGCTAAATATCAATTACAACTGGCCCACCTGTACGGTAACCTGTTGAATACCTACGGGGACCTGGGGAATATCATGGCCCTTAAGTACTACGGTCAACTGCTCGATACAGACGTCACCAGCAAGGTCGTCAGCGTGGAAGATGGCTTTAAAGCTGACGACTATGACCTGATCGTCCTGGGGGCGGGGCAAAAGTTTGAGCAATCAATCGCCCGTGAAGACATCCCCAGCAAGCATGACGAATTACAAAAGTTCATCGAAAGTAATAAGCCCCTGCTAGCAGTCAGTGAAGGCTACCAACTGCTCGGTCAGTCTTACATCAACCAGTATGGTGAGAAGGTCACGGGAGCAGCCCTCTTATCCCACCACAGTGAACAACCGGCCAACGGTGAGCCCATCCAGGGTGACCTAGTTGCAAAATCCCAATGGGGAAGCAACCTCCACGGCCATGAAAATCATGACCTGGTAACCTTCCTTGGTGACGATGAAAAGCCGCTGGGAACCGTGATCGAAGGAACCGGTAATAACTACGATGATGATACCGAGGGTGCCGTCTACAAGAACACCTTCTGCACTAACATGCATACCGTCTTGGACCGGAACGGTGAACTGGCCAAGCGAATGCTATTGATCGCACTGGCTAATAAGTACCCCGACGCGGACCTGACCGCCCAGCGTGCTGTTAAAATCGAACCAACTTATTAAAATAATTTAGGAGTTACAACACCGCTTTTTCGGCCGTTGCAACTCCTTTTTAATTTCCCCGGTATATAAAGACGAGTAAGTCGCCTATAATAGAAATTATAAGAAAAGTTATAACTTGGGGGAGTAAATTATGCATTGTCTTTCGAATAAGCAAAAACTCGGCTTGATTATCGTTATCGCGGTTGTCGCCCTGGTACTTCAATATGGCCTGCACCAACCACTACTGGCACAAATCATCGTAACCGTTGTTGGAGCCCTGGTGGCCTTAACCATGTTTATCGGGATGGTTAAGACTTTACGCTCCGGCAAGTATGGTGTCGACCTCTTAGCAATTCTAGCGGTCATTGCTACCTTATCTGTTGGTGAGTACTGGGCCGCCATGGTCATCCTTGTCATGCTAACCGGTGGGGACGCCCTCGAAGACTATGCGGCTAACAAGGCTAACACTGAATTAAAGGCCCTCCTGGATAATACTCCTCGCCAGGCCCACGTTATTACCCCCAGTGGGAGCACGGACGTGGCCGTTGATGCTGTCCACGTTGGGCAACAGATCATCGTTAAGCCGGGTGAATTGGTCCCTGTTGATGGCGTCGTCGCTGCCGGCCACAGTGACTTCGACGAGTCATCCCTAACTGGGGAGGCCCGACCAGTCAATAAGGACGTTGGTGACGAGGTCATGTCAGGCGCCGTTAACGGCAACGAGGCCGTCACCATCAAAGTAACTAAGTTGGCTAAGGATAGCCAATACCAGCAACTCGTTAAGCTAGTCCAGGAAGCGGAAAGTACGCCCGCTCACTTTGTCCGGTTGGCGGACCGGTACGCCGTCCCCTTTACCATCGTCGCCATCGTTATTTCACTGGTGGCCTGGTGGTTTTCTCAAGATCCCCGGCGCTTTGCCGAAGTCCTCGTCGTTGCTTCCCCCTGTCCCCTAATCCTGGCCGCCCCGGTCGCCATGGTTTCTGGAATGAGCCGGGCCTCCCGTAACGGAGTGGTAGTCAAGACCGGGAGTGTCCTGGAAAAGCTGGCGGGCGCCAAAACCGGGGCCTTTGACAAAACAGGAACGATCACTAACGGTCACCTCGCCGTTGCCCAAGTGTTACCAGCCGGCGAAGTTATGCCCGAACGGCTGCTCCACCTAACCGCGAGTGCCGAACAGAACTCGTCCCACATTTTGGCCCGGTCCCTGATTAAGTACGCCCAGGAGCAGCAAATTTCCCTGGCGCCGGTCGCCGACCTTAATGAGGTCACCGGCCGGGGGATCACCGCGACAATTGAAGGCCACCTGATAAAGGCCGGCAAGCTTAGGTTTGTGGCCCCCCAAACCAATCAGGCTGCGCTAACGACCACCGCAATTTACGTCAGCGTGGATGGTCAGTATTACGGAGCCATTTCGTTTACCGACCATATCCGGCCCGAAGCAGCTACAACCATGACTAAACTCCGCAAACTCGGGGTCAATAACCTGATGATGCTCACTGGGGACCAACGCACGATTGCCCAGCAGGTTGCTAACCGGGTGGGGATTACCACCGTCAAGGCCGACCTCTTACCCCAGGATAAAATTGCGGCGTTAAAGTCCGTCCCGGCCGACCGCCATCCCCTCTTCATGGTTGGTGACGGGGTCAACGATGCGCCATCACTGGCTACCGCTGATGTGGGGATCGCCATGGGGGCCAACGGGTCAACCGCCGCGAGTGAAACCGCCGACGTGGTCATCTTAAAAGACGACCTGGCCAAGGTGGCAAAGGCCGTCGCCATCTCTAAAGACACCATCCGGATCGCCAAGCAGGCTGTCTTAATCGGGATCACCATCTGTACTATTTTGATGCTGATTGCCAGCTTGGGGGTTATCCCAGCCTTTATCGGTGCCATGCTCCAAGAGGTAATCGATACCGTTTCAATCCTATGGGCACTCAAGGCGCGGCAGCTACACCAAGATTAGATTTACCCCTAAACCAAAAGCAGCGCTAAGCATTCGGGAAACCGAACGTTTAGCGCTACTTTTATTAATCCCGCCGTAACTGCAGGTGGTTATTGAAGAGTCGGGTCAAGAATAAGACGATGACAAAGTAAATTAGCCACACAATGTAAGGGGTGGCAACGTTGTTAAAGAGTGTCCCCACCAAGTGGTTGTGCTGGTAGCCAAGTAACAGGCCACTTGTCCCCATTGCCACCAGCATCCGCAGCAAGAGGATCATGATAATAATCAGCATTACCGGAATACCAATCCCGACGATCCACTTTCCAGTCCGGTTTAGCAGGCCAAAGCCATTACCAATTGCCTGGCAGGTAACCACTCCCGTCAGTAGGATCAAGAAGTTGATTAATAACGTCCGGGGACTCTTAATGGGCTCATTGGCTAGTGACAAGAGTTCGTCCAGAATAAAGATCACCAGGGTGGACAAAACTAGGGCTAGTAACCGGCCCCGCCACATGGTCTTGCGGGAAATTCCATTTTGGATCGACCACTTAAAATCAGTGTACGGAGTCACAATGAAGTAGGCCAGCAGGACCAGGTTAATGAACAGGGCCAGCGTCGACGGAATCCCTTGCAAGCCGACTACAAAGGATGACCAATTATGGTTCATTACCAGGCCCCCAAGAGAAATCAGGAATTCAAAGCCGACCACCCAGGCAACGGTAATCAGGATTGCGATCCCCAAGCGGTGAAAGACGTTGGTGACCTCAAGTTTTAACTTTTGGTTATTCATTACTACTACCCCCATTTGTTAACCGGATAAATAATTGCTGTAGATCATAATGGCCAATTTTAACCTGGTCCGGGATCACCCGCTGGTCGTTTAAGTGGTCATAGACGTAGGCCGTCTTGATCTTGCCCAGCTGGTCACTTGACAAAACCCGTAATCCCGCGACGTACTGGTTCACCAACTCACCAGGACCCGTTACGGTGTAGGCCTGTGCTAGCATCTCTTGAACGGCCGCATTCGCAATGACGTGCTGGTCCGCCAGGATAATCACATGCTCCACCAGCTGCTGAATTTCATCAATCAGGTGGGTCGAGATTACAAAGGTCCGGGGCTTATTTTGGTAGGTTTTGATCAATTCCTTATAGAAAATATCACGGTGGTTAGCATCAAGTCCCAGGACTGGTTCATCCAGTAAGATATAGCTGGCGTTGACGTTCAAGGCCACGGTTAGCTTGGCCGCAGTCTGAAGCCCGGTCGACAACTTACTCAGCTGGGTCCCGCTATCAATACCAAACGCCTGCAATAACCGTTCCGCATTCTGGTAGTCAAAGTCACCATAGGCGCCGTCCGCCAGGTCAAACATCCGCCGAATCGTCGTTCGCTTCGGATAGAGGCTAGCCTCACTCATCAAGTACATCGCCCCCAGCACCTGGTCCTGGTCATTAGTGCCCAACTCGCCCAGACTTACCGTCCCACTCGTGGGGAAAACCCGGCCGGTCATGATGTTGAGTAACGTCGACTTTCCCGCACCATTTTGGCCCAGTAAGCCGTAAATCTTCCCCGGTGCCAGTTGAAAACTGACATCATCTAGAATTAACTGGCGGCCGTACTTTTTACTAATGTGGTCAATCCGTAATGTTTCCATCGTTTTCCCCCCGTTCAATAAGTTCCAGTAGGTGTTCCTTGTTGATACCTAGCTTATGTGCCTCCACCACGAGGCTCTTAACATAGTCGTTATAAAAACTTTCCTTCCGTGCTTGCATAATCTTCTCCTGTGCACCGTCGGCAACGAACATTCCACGACCCCGGCGTTTTTCGACCAGACCCTTATCAACTAGGATGTTCATCCCTTTGAGGACGGTCGCCGGGTTGATATGTAACTCGGTAGAAAGTTGGGTCGTTGACGGAATCTGACTCCCCTCGTCAAAGCCCCCGGTAAAGATCATCTCCTCCAGTTGACTGGCAATCTGCTGGTAAAGCGGTGTCGCATCATCAAAATTAAATTGCACGGTGCCACCTCCTCGTTAGTTAATTTGTTAATTACTTATGTAACTAAGTATATAAGTCTGCCAATAAAAAAGCAAGCAGAAATCCTGCTTGCCTTCACTATTCTTCAAATAATAACCGGCGCATGCGGAGGGACAGGGGCTGGTCAAGCAGCAGGTCCATCCCCACTGCCGCCTTTTGCTTGGCCCCCAATTTTTCCTCCGCGACCGATCCTGGCTGAACCTTAGCCGTTCCCAGGTAGTAAAACTCTTTGCCCACCGCATCGTTCCGTTTGACAAAGAGGTGGATCTGCACCCGCGGTTGGCCATTGCCGTCTTTGGCCAACAACCGTTGAACTTCTGGTGAAGAGCGGTGGCGGGGACTACGGGTGTACCAGCGCAGCGATTGCCCGTTTTGCAGCTGGTTATCATAGATGGCATTGCGCTTTTGAGCGTCCTGCTTCTGGTAGGTAATGAAGATAGGGCATTCCCGTTCTCCAACCCGGTAGCCATACAGCGGCGCACTAACGTCACGGGGCCAGTTTAACAGGCGACAGACATCTTTCCGGTCGTACTGCTGGTAAAGGGTAAACTGGTGGCTGGCATCATAGTGCTTACTCATCGCTAGGCCAGTTACAACCGTATCCGTCATCAAGTGGGCAAACTGGTCGTCCTGGTCAATAGCAGTGGCCAGGGCTGGGTCCAGTTGGTAGTCCACCAGGTCGGGATGGCAAACGAGGGCCCGGCCGCCGTAAACCTCCCGGCGGGTCTTCTTACCAGCTTTAACGTCAAAGAAGCGTAGGCTTAAGACCGCATCTAGCGACTGAAGGAGCGCAGGATTAACGTAAGCACCGGCCCGCTGCAAGGCCGCGAGGAGCTGTTCTTGGCTACACCGGTGATCACGAGTAGTTAACAGCAGCTGTAATAACAGTAGCTCATGAGGCCGCTTGCCGTTCACCAGTTCCTTAGTCACAAAGGTCAGGACGGCATGCTCATAGGCCGTCAGCTTTACTGCAACCCCCATTTTATTTAGGAAGTCACCGTAGTTACTGAGGCGCCCGTTAGCGACAAAAACCAGTGGTGAGACGGTCCCGTAACGGGCAAAGTCCTGGAGTAACGGTGGTCGGCCCAGGCGGTGGTGGAGGTCCTGGTAAGCCTGCCGTAATTCTTTAAGACTGTCGAGCTTAACTGCCGCAAGTGAACGCAAGATCCGGTCGGCCGCCACCCGCCGGAAGTTGACCGTCGATACCCCAATCGTCTGGGGAAGGCGGACCTCTTGCCGGGCCTGGTCAACCTGGCGACTGGTATCCTGGTTTAACGCTAACGGAATTAAAAAGTTATTCTGGTAGTTACCGATGAAGTCTAGCACGGTTACGTACTGCTTCCCCGGATACTTTCGTAATCCCCGTCCCAACTGCTGGGTAAAAACGGTCACCGATTGGGTATTGCGGAGCATGATGATTTGGTTAAGTGCCGGGATATCAACCCCCTCGTTAAAGAGGTCCACGGTCACGATGTATTCTAACTTCCCCGCCGTTAACCGGTCCACCACTTGCTGGCGCCGGTGGGGAGAATCCGTGTTGGTAAGGGCCGCGGCGGGGTGCCCGGCAGCGGTAAACTTTTGGGCTAACTCCCGAGCCTCTTCCTGGCGGGAACAAAAGACGAGCCCCTTTGCCTGGTCACCACAGTAACCATAGTAGTCTAACTGCTGCAGAATATAGTAAACCCGCTGGTCAGCTACCAGGTAGCGGAGCTTACTCGTTTCCGTCAACACCGCCCCGTCTTGTTCATAATCCTGGATGCCGACATAGTGAAACGGCGCCAACATATCAGCGGCCAACGCCTCCTTTAGCCGAATTTCGTAGGCCAAATGGTAGTCAAAAAGAGCATAAACATCCTGCTTATCCATTCGTTCCGGTGTCGCCGTCATCCCCAACCAGAACTGGGGAGTAAAGTGGTCAAAGATACGCTGGTAGCTCGGTGCCGTCGCCCGGTGCGCCTCATCAATCAAGATGTAGTCAAACTGGTCAGCAGCGAGTCGCTTTAACGTCGCCGGCTGGCTTAGGGTTTGCACCGTTGCAAAGAGGTACTTAGCGTCCCAATCGTGGTGGTTACCAGATAACAGCCCGTAGTCACTGGCCGGCCCACCAATCACCCGCCGGAAACTCTGGCGAGACTTAACGGCAATCTGTTCCCGGTGAACAACGTACAAAAAGCGGTGGGGGTGAAAGTCCTTCACCGCAAAGGCACCTAGGTAGGTCTTCCCGGTCCCCGTCGCCGAGACCACTAGTCCCCGCTGGGCACCAGACGCCACCAGGGCCGCCAACTCCTTCAGGGCCGGCCGCTGCATTTGATTAGGAACCACTGGGCGCGGTTGTGGCGATAATTGTGGCCGCGCCGGTGCCTGCCAGCGGGCCTGGTAAGTGGCCAACCAGGCGGTTGTCAAGGGCTGGCTGGCTTTCTCCAAGGCAGTAAACTGTGCAGCCAGCTGGTCCGTTAGGTGGGCCGCCGTGCGGGAGCTCACCTTGAGGGTCCATTCAACATTTTGTAAGAGCGCGGCACGGGTAAAATTGGCACTACCCACTAGCGCAGTCTGGTAGTCACCATGGTCAAAGAGGTAGCCCTTAGCATGGAAACCGGCACTCTGTACAATTCGGACGGTCAGGTTAGGAATCTTTAGCAGTTCTTTAAAGGCCCGGGGACTGTTAAAGCCAAGGTAGTCACTGGTAAATAGGGTACCGGAGATTCCCCAGTCAGCGAGGTCGGCTAACGTCGCCTTAAGTGGCACCAGCATGTCTACCGTCACGAAGGCCACCGCCCAGGTAAAGTGCCGGCAGTGCTGTAGTTCATCCTGGATGGTTTGCCATAGCGTCCCGGCCTGGTTATTGGTCAGTAGTTGCGGCGTCAACAACTCATGGCCTGGATATTTCTGACTGTAAAGGCCGTTTAACAGTGCATTTTTAAATGTCGCTTGTTTATCCATTAATCTTCCCTCATCAGTTAAAGGGATCCGACCAGTTAATGATTGGATCCCTTTAGTAACTTCCATCTTAAAATAACCACAAAAGTGCACCACAAATTATCCCGCAGAGCATCCCGGCAACCACATCCCGTGGGTAGTGAACCCCACCGAGGACCCGGGCCAGGGCCAGTAGAACCGTCAACACCAGCAAGACAACCCCAGCTGGCCAAGCAACGCGCCAGGCGACCAGGCTAATGACCGTGGCCGAAAAGACGTGCCGACTGGGCAAAGAATTACCGTGCTTTTCCCGGGGAATCAAGGGGTCGATCATCCACTCATCATAGGGCCGGGGAGCGTTAAGATACCGCCGGGCCAGGGTCAAAATACCGAAGCCCAAGCCCGGAATAATGACCAGGGGGCCAACCGTCTGAACCAGGGCGACTGGTGATGGCCACGCCTGCCCCACTGCCACCAGCAGGGCCCCTAAATAGGCCAGGTACATTATCACTACAGCCAGCTGGTTAAAAATCCGTAGGGCCCCGATGAGGCGGGGGTGCCGACTAAACCAGTTACTCAGGGTCGTATAAAATTCATAGTAATCATACTTAGTATCCATTTTACGGTAGCTCGTTTCCGGCAGCTAGGTAAAGGTCATACCATTCCTGCCTGGTTAAAGTAATATCACTACCGGCCGCACTGTCAGCGATGTGGGTCGGATTCATCGTCCCAATTAGGACCTGCATCCGGGCCGGGTGGCGGAGAATCCAAGCCAATGCAATGGCGTTCTTGCTGACTTGATACTTCGTAGCTAACTGGGCTAGCTGATCATTGAGCTTAGGGAACCGGTCGTTGTTGATAAAGGTACCCGCAAAGGTGCCGTACTGGAATGGCGACCAGGTTTGGATGGTCATTTGGTGAAGCCGGCAGTAATCGAGCAGGCCCCCGTCATGGTTAATCGAACCGTCATCGGTCATGTTGGTATGGAAGTCGTAGTCGATCATCCCCGTATGTTTGAGACCGAATTGGACCTGGTCAACCAAGAGGCGCTGGCTCAACGCCGACTGGAGAAGGGCCACCTGGGCCGGATTAAAGTTCGAAACCCCAAAGTGCCGTACCTTGCCGCTGGCCTGAAGCTTATCAAAAGCCACCGCTACTTCGGCCGGGTCCATTAGGGCGTCTGGCCGGTGAATCACTAGCGAGTCCAGGTATTCCACCCCGGTCCGCTGGAGGATCCCATCAACCGCCTTCAACAGGTGGTCCCGCGAAGAATCGTAGCGGGTAATCTTGTTATCCGCATTCGCGTACAGTCCCGCCTTGGATTGAAAATAAAAGTCATCCCGTGACAAGCCAGTTTGCTTGAGGGCCTGGCCAAAATGAATTTCAGACGAGCCCCGTCCCAAGACTGGGTCATTTCCATAAATATCTGCCGAGTCAAAGAAATTAATTCCAGCCGCGTGGGCCGCCTCAATGGCCCGGGCACAATCAGCTACCGCCAGCGTCCCCATCCGCATAATGCCGAGCGCGACGTTTGAACTGGTCCAATTCGTACCACCAATTTTAACTGTCTTCATCAGCCTCATCCCTTCACAAAAACACATAACCACACTTCATTTTCTAATTATACTTCAACCGCTATCACGCTTAAAGGTGGTTCATTTTTTGCCATGAAAATGCTATATTAATTTTATTATTGTTCGTGGGAGGAATTTCTGATGAATAAACGGGCAAAGGGAATCTTGCTGGCCGCCAGTGGGGCCTCCTTGTGGGGGATCTCCGGTGCAGCGGCACAGTACCTTTTTTCATCGACTGACATTTCTAATACCTGGTTAGTTGGCCTCCGCTTGCTGGGCGCCGGCGTTTTATTAACCCTGTGGTGTATCTTAAAACAGCCCCAGCAACTTAAGGCCGTCGTTACCAATAAGCGTGACCTACAAACGCTCTTCTTGTTTGCTATCCTGGGGATGACCAATTCACAGTTAACCTACTTCTTAGCGATTAAATATAGCAATGCACCGACCGCGACCGTCATCCAGTACCTTCAACCGGTCTTTATCATCATCTGGTTGGCACTGTCAACCCACCGTTGGCCCCGCCGGATTGACTGCTTCAGCATTGCCATTGCACTGGTCGGGACCTTCTTCCTGGCAACCGGCGGGCATTTGGACCGGCTGACCCTTACACCGGTCGCCCTCTTCTGGGGAATCTGGTGTGCGGGGGCGGCGGCACTCTACACCCTGCTACCGCGTCCCTTACTCAGCCGCTTTGATGCCTTAACGGTCTGTGGCCTGGCAATGCTAATCTCAGGAGTGCTACTTTCGCCATCACTGCTACTGATCCCGGCACCCCACCTGAGCCTCTTTTCCTGGGTCCTTGTCGCCTATATCGTCATTGGGGGAACAATGTTTTCCTATACCCTTTTTTTACAGAGTATCCGCTATATTTCACCGGCCGCAACCGGAATTCTAAGTGCCTTCGAACCCCTGGTTGCCACGATCCTAGCAGTAACTTTACTGGGTACCCAGTTGACCTGGGCCGCCGTCTTAGGTTCCTTACTGATCCTCTTTACCACGGTACTCCAGGCCATCCCCTTCCGTAAATTGGCCGTCTTCATTCACTGGCCGCACTTACGATAAACTTATCATTTTCTAAGAATCCTGGCATGACGAACACGGTCATGCCAGGATTTATTAGTTTATTCTTATGCTAAGTTTAAAAAAGTTGTTGAAAAATGATAATTTTAATGGTATTCTAATTTTTGAAGAAAACACCAAGGAGGATTTCCAACCATGACTATTACCATTCATCCACTTAATCAACAATCTTCCTCCTCAGTCTCTAGTTCCCTACGAGGCTGAGTGATTTTGGTGTGCTATTAAATCAGCGGTAGTCTTCCGCCACCCGAACACCGACAATCATTTGGCAACATCCATTTGATTACTGGTGTTCGGGTCTTTTAGTTTAAATTCAAGAACGGAGGATTAAAAATGAATAATCAACAACCAGCAGAAGAGTTAAAGCGTTCGTTAGGCTTTTGGTCGGCGATTTCGATTGTCGTAGGGACCATTATTGGTTCTGGGATCTTTTTCAAACAGGGTTCGGTGCTCGATAGTGCCGGTACTTCGACCTTGGCCATCGCCGCCTGGGTTTTTGGGGGGATTATCACCCTGACCGGGGGACTAACGGTGGCCGAAATCGGGGCCCAAATGCCCTACACTGGTGGGCTTTACGTTTACATTGAAAACATTTATGGCCGGATTCTTGGTTTCCTGGCCGGCTGGATGCAGGTGATCGTGTACGGTCCCGCAATCATTGCCTCGGTAGCTGGTTTTATGAGTATCCTGATGGCCAACTTCTTTGGACTTGGTACCCAGTGGCGAATCCCACTAGCCGTAATTACGGTATTAGCAATCGGGATTATGAACCTCTTTGAAAACAAGGTCGGGGCGATCTTTGCCATTATCACGACCGTGGGTAAAATGGTGCCAATTGCTGCCATCATCATTTTCGGCCTATTCTGGGGTCACCAGGATGCCTTCGGGCAAACCGTTACCGAAATTCACCGGGCCAGCGGCGGCTTTGGGGTCGCTGTCTTGGCAACCCTTTTCGGTTACGATGGCTGGATTCTAATTGCCAACCTCGGTGGTGAAATGAGGAACCCCCAGAAACTTTTACCCCGGGCAATCATCCTCGGGATTACCGCTGTTTTGATTATTTACACTTTAATCACGGTCGGCATCCTTAAGTTCTTACCGGTCAACCTAATTCACCGCCTGGGTGAGAATACGACTGCCTACCTGGCAACCAAGGCCTTCGGGGCGATCGGTGGTAAGCTCCTGTCGGCCGGAATTATCATCTCGATGATGGGAACCCTTAATGGAAAGATGATCACCTTCCCCCGGATCGTGTACGCAATGGCCAAGCGGGGCGACCTGCCCTTCTCACGGTTATTGGCATACGTTACCCCGAAAGGCAAGTCGCCGGTCGTCGCTACCATCTTCATCATTATTCTAGCTACCATAATGATGTTCTTCTTTGATCCTGACCACTTATCGGACCTCTGCGTCTTCACCGTCTACTGCTTCTACCTGCTCGCCTTCTTCGGAATCTTTATCCTCCGGCGGCGGAACACCCCGGAAGAACGGCCCTTCAGTACACCGCTGTACCCGCTTATCCCGATCATTGCCATTGCTGGTGGGATCTTTGTCCTCGTCAGTGAAATTCTCAATGATCCGGCCGGGGTAATCCTATTTATCGGGATCGTGGTTGTCGGCCTGCCGATCCTCTACTTTGTTAAACGACTCGACGCCAAACGGCTTTAATTAGATTAAATTATCTGAAACTTGAAAGTATGAAGACAGACTGATCCCTTGGTATCACAGGGCATA
>NZ_JBJEEL010000053.1:0-7108 GCF_051873035.1 Limosilactobacillus sp. | reverse complement strand
GGTCAGTATTATTTATTTGAGTCCAGTGGCTAACTTATTCTTGAAATTTAGGAATGTTAAATTTTTCTCACCGTTTGCTCAAAAATACACTATAATGGTAGCAAGGCTATAAGAAAGGACGGGAGATTTATGGCTAAGCAAACAAAAATTAACACGCCGGCCCTCTACGTTAACACTGATCGTGGGGTGGCCCTACTTAATTTAAGTCAAGCATACTACAAGGATACTTATTCACTGGTCAACAGTGATGAACTATTAGAGATTATCAAGCTCTATCTTGATTCTAAGAATCCTGAATACGACGACGACGCCTTTGACAACGCCTCCGCAGAACAATATGTTCAGGTATTAAAGAAGATCTTAATTGATGATGACAGTGCCTTTGACAAGTATGATCCCAAGGACATTCTGGCCAGCATTGAAGACCTTTATTCATTTTACCGGTCCCTACTCCGGGTAACGGTAATTAACTACAATAACAGTAAAATTGCCGGAAATGAATTTAAGATGATCGATGGTCACTTGAACGAATTAGTCCGTGAAGCCTACCGGGTCGTAGAAGAAAAGCTGCAGGGCTTCCCTAACCAAACCTACCGGCAAGTTAACGCCGCTTCTAATGCCGCAATGTTAGTTCAACAACATGATTGGCCGATTCCAGAAGGATACGACCAGCTGCGGGACATCGACTTCATCGATACCGTCATGCTCCGGCCACCGATGATGATGCACACTAAGAGTAATAAGCGTGAAGGGGTCTTCTCCGCTGTTGATGAAAACCCAATTAAACGCTTTGCCGGTCAAAAGGGCCAATGGTACTGCTACCCTGCTAAGATTGGCGAAAGCTTAGCTTACATTTACTTTAACGTCGACTACCTCGTTAACGGGATTGCCCTTTCTAACCTCTTCCAGCTAGCACGGCCAGAAGAAGTTCGGGGACAAAAGCCTGACCTTATCCTCCTCTTTGGTATGAGCAAGACTGAAGGGATGGTATCACACTACTACCACGATACCAAGAATAATATCTGGGTCGGTGAAGTACCATACACCGATAAGACCACTTACTTCGGCTACATGAAGAAGATGTGCCTGACCCTGCATAACCTGCACCAGATTTACAACGGCCGTTTACCAATTCACGGCTCCATGCTCCGGATCCGGTTTACCAATGGTAAAGAAAAGAACGTGGTCTTCTTCGGTGACTCCGGTGCCGGGAAATCCGAATCAATCGAAGCAATGCAAGAGATTGCTGACGACAAGATCGTTGATATGGAAACAATCTTCGATGATATGGGGAGCTTTACCATCGGCGATGATGGCAAGATTTACGCCCAAGGAACCGAAACTGGGGCCTTCGTTCGACTAGATGACCTTTCCAGCGCGGTTGCCTTCAACAACATGGACCGGGGTGTCTACCTCAACCCTGAATTGTCCAACGCCCGGGTAATTATTCCTGCCGATACCTATGAAAACATCATTCAGCACCACCCAATCGACATGTGGGTTTATGCTAATAACTATGATGACAAGGTCGGCATTCACCAGTTTGAAAATGAAGATGATGCTAAGAAAGTCTTTATCGCTGGGAAGCGGAAGGCCCTCGGGACAACCGATGAAGTGGGGATGAGCACGACCTTCTTCGCCAACCCATTCGGTCCCGTCCAAGAAGAAGCCCGGACACGGCCGATTATTGACAAGGTCTTTAACAAGCTCTTTGCCGACAACGTCTACGTCGGTGAAATCTACACCCACCTAGGCAACGACAAGTCCAAGGAAGCACTGCATGAATCAGCACGTGAATTACTGGACGTTTTAATGAATAACTAAAAATAGACTATAAAAAGGGGCTGGGAAAAGTTTTCCCAGCCCCTTTTTATAGTTTAAAGATTTGAATGAATTAAGTTAAAGCAGGTTGAATTTTAGTACCAACCGTGTGATTGCCAGAATGATTGGGCAGCCGTCCATGAACCGTAACGACTAGCAACGTATTGGTCAGCAACCCGTTCTTGGTTAGCGGCGGAGTAGTCACCGTTTAAGTAAGAAGCGGATAATTGGTACTTACCAATGTATTGGCCGTTCGTAGCGGTGTAGGAACCACCAGATTCACGTTGGGCAATCCAGGCCTTAGCAGCTGCTTCTGAACCTGAAACTGCGGACGTGTATGAACTAGAACTGGTGGTGTTACCACCCATCGCAGCGGCATTAGCTGATTGGGTGTAACCAGCAGTAGTATTAGTATTTACATTAGCTTGTGATTGGCCTTGGCCTGCTACTGCCTGGGTTTGACCAGCAGCTGATGAAACTTGGCCGTTAGTCTGGGCGCCAGTAGTTGTTTGACCGACTTGTTGGCTAGCGGTGTTCGTACCGTTTGAACTTGGCAGAGTTTCAATTTCTTGTTGGGTTGCCGGAGCAACTTCACCGTTATCCTTGATAACGAGCTTTTGACCAACGTAGATCAAGTTCTTGTTTGCGATATTATTAGTTGAAGCTAAAGTGTCAACGAAGGTTAAATCGTGACCAAACTTGTAGGAAATACCGGATAAAGTATCGCCACTTTGCACCGTGTAAATTGAGTCAGCGTTTGCGCTCGTAGCAGTAGCGATAGTTCCCAATGCAACTACTCCAGCAACAGCAGCGGTAACTTTTGCGACGCGTTTAGATAACTTCATAGAGATAAAATCCCATCCTTTTCTAAAATCTATTTCAACTTGTTTCGTCATCAAGATTGATTCATATCAATCAACGGTTACTACTATAACGCCGCGAGGTTACACCACAATTACCAGCGATTTTCAATTTTCTCCTATCCCGTAATAATTCGTAACAAACGAGTCAATAAATGACTAAAATATCATACCAATGGCGCGCTGATCGGCTTCCCAGCTAAGTTAACTTGGAGCTAATTTGTAATATTAAACTAAAAACCGGACCGTTAATTGGGGTAAATTGCCCCTAATTAACGGTCCGGTTATTCTTAATAGTCACCATTTGTAACCTGAGCGTAATCAAAATAGCGGTTTAACCACGGGTCGGCACTCTGCCACCCCGCATCCTGCTTTGCTTTAGTAATGGTTTTTCCTGTCACTGGTAGGGGCTCACCCGACCCCGTTTGAAACTGATCATGCTTTACCTGGTCACTGGTCAACTGGTCAATGTAGGTAGTTAAACTAGCATGACTACCGGCACCATAGCCGTCGACGACCGGATGAAAGGCTTGCCGGCCATACCGTCCCGGCTGCAGTAGAACTGAACTATCCCAAGTACTGGCGGCACCGTCGAGGAAGTTAGCCAAGCTCAGCGTAACATCCCCCTCATTGGCCACGACCAGTCTCGTCAATAATTGGGCCCCCCGCGCCTGGTAGGCATGCACTGCTGAATAGATTGCTGGTGCCCGCAGTTCATCCGCCCGGCGGTAAACTACCCGGGCCCCGGCACCCAGCAACAATTCGGTCGCGGCAAAGAGTGGCTGGGCGCTCTTAAGACGCATCGTTTCTTCAATTGTTACCTGGCTATTGGCCCCCACAATAATCACGTTGTGGGGATTAGCGGCAATTCCCTGTGGCGCTAACCGAATTGGTACTGGCAACGCGCAGTTATCGGGGACGTAAATAAACTGTCCCGCATCGATCCGCGAGAGGTGGGCAGCAAATAGTTGGTTATCTTGCCATCGGACCGCCTTTTCCATGAGGTTCTCCTGAAGCAACTCAGAATAGGTATTAACAGCCGTTGCAAGTGGCTGGGCGACGTAATTACCCTGGTGGTCTAACCAGCCCGTTGTTTGGCTAGGGGCCGTTTGCCAGGGAAGCCACTTCTCCTGCTGGTCAATTTTGGGGAAGCGCCCGCCTAGTACTTGGGCTAATTGCCGCTTCTTTTGCAACCAGTCCGGTTCATTTGGCCACATCTTCTTTACTGTTGACATCTTCTGCCCCCTAGTGAACTAACTTGTCCCAGATAACAACTTTCCCCTGGTCAAGCGACTTGGGAACATCGATGATCCGTTGGTTGGAACTTCCCCGGAATTGGAGGGTCAGGTCCTTCTTAGCCAGTAGGAAGCGACCATCAACCAATATATCCAGGTTATGCAAGAGCTCCAGCTTATCGGCCGACTCCTTTTGTAACTCTTCCCAGGTGTAGCCGGTCCACGACCAGATATCCTTATCATGGCCAAATTCCTTCCGTAGGCGGTGAACCAACTTAAGACAGACCTGCGTATTCAAGAATGGTTCCCCACCTAACAGGGTTAAACCTTGCACATAATCATGGCTTAAGTCCGCCATAATTTGATCTTCTAATTCCTGGGTATAGGGCTGACCGTAGTGAAAGTTTTGGGCCGCCTTGTTATAGCAGCCAGGACAGTTAAAAAGACATCCAGAAACGTAGACACTACACCGAACCCCTTCGCCATCAACAAAGTTAAAGGGCTTGTAGTCAGCAACATATTGCAGCGAATGGTCCTTAGCCAGCCACTCCTTAGGCCGGGGATTATTAGGTTCTTGTACACGTTCTACCATTAAATACCCCTCTTTTTAAATCTGCTTACCCTTAATTGAGGCATGGGCTTCCCGTGAATCCATCTGCCGGGAAGTTTCAAAGGCCGCGGCGGACTTAATCATCTGTGGGTCCATGTGCTTAACCCGGTGGATGATTTCCTCATGCCGACCGTGAACCATTGGTCGCTGTTGGGGGTTACCTAAGTAACCACAGGTCCGCTTAACCACGTCACAGGTTGCCGGGTCAGAATTACCACATTGTGGGCACTTAAAGCCCCGGGCCGTCGCTTTAAATTCACCCTTGAAACCGCACTTGAAGCATTGATCAATCGAAGTGTTAGTACCGAGGTAACCAACGTGGTCATAGGCCCAGTCCCAAACCGCTTCTAAGGCCTTCGGGTTTTGGCGGAGGTTTGGATATTCACAGTAGTGGATAAAGCCACCGGCTGCTTGGTATGGGAAGTCTTCTTCAAATTCCAACTTCTCAAACGGGGTGGGGTGCTTACGAACATCATAGTGGAAACTATTGGTGTAGTATTCCTTGTCAGTAACGTTTTCGACCCGGCCGAACTTCTTAATATCATCTTGGCAGAAGGTATCCGTTAGGGATTCCGCCGGTGTGGAATATAGGCTGAAGTGGTAGCCCTCTTCGGCTTCCCACTTCGCACATAGGTCGTGCATGGCCTTGGTAATTGAAACCGCAAAGTCATGTGCTTCCTTATTGTGTTCCCAGTTAGGACCGTAGAAGGTGGTGCAGACTTCGTATAGGCCGATGTAACCCAAAGAAACCGTAGCCCGGCTGTTCTTAAAGACCTCATCAACACTGTCGGTTCGCTTCAACCGTTTGCCAAATGCACCGTACATGTACAGCAGTGGTGCATTTTCGGGTTTGGCTTCTTTGGTCCGCTTGATCCGGTAATCCAGGGCAATCTTACAAATTCCCATCTTTTCTTTGAAAATTTCCCAGAAAAGCTTCTTATCACCGTGGGCTTCCAGGGCAATCCGCGGTAGGTTAACGGTAACGACTCCCAGGTTCATCCGTCCGGAATTAACTTCCTTGCCAGTTTCGGGATCTTTCCAGCCCTGTAAGAAGGACCGGCAACCCATTGGGGTCTTAAAGCTACCCGTAATCTCCTTGATCTTGTCATACATCAACAGGTCAGGGTACATCCGCTTAGTAGAACATTCCAAAGCCAGTTGCTTAATGTCATAGTTAGGGTCCCCCGGGTTGAGGTTTAGTCCCCGCTTAAGGGTGAAGATCAACTTCGGGAAGATCGCCGTCCGGTGTTCCTTTCCCAAGCCCTTAATCCGGATCTGAAGAATTGCCTTTTGAATTTCCCGTGAAATCCAGCTAGTCCCCAGGCCAAAGTTAATGGTAGTAAATGGTGTTTGCCCCTGACTAGAGTAAAGGGTATTGATCTCATATTCTAGGGCCTGCATGGCATCATAGATATCCTTCTTGGTCTTTTCCTTGGCAAAGGCTTCCCGCTTATCAGGAGCGATCCATTCTTCCGCATCCTTCATGTGCTTTTCGTAGTTAATCTTGGCATATGGTTCAAGCAACTGGTCAATCCGGTTGGCCGAGCAACCACCGTATTGTAGGGAGGCTACATTAGCAATGATTTGTGACATCTGTGCCGTTGCCGTCTGGATAGACCGGGGAGAAGATACCCAGGCATTACCAATCTTAAAACCGTGCTTGAACATCTCATCAAAGTCGATCAAGCAGCAGTTCGTCTCGGGAGTCACTGGTGAGTAATCTAAGTCGTGCCAGTGAATATCACCACGCAGGTGGGCCTTGGCAACTATTTGTGGCAGCATCCGCAGGCCCAGTGCCCGGCTGACTACACCGGCTTCCAGGTCCCGCTGGGTGTTAAAAACCTTACTATCCTTATTAGCATTTTCATGGACCACCGTATCCTTACGGCCAAAAAGCTGTTCGAGCTTATGCTGTGGATTAGTGGCCTCCGCAAATTCCTTTTCATCTTGTTGGCGGTAGTCAAGGAAACGCTGGGCCAGGTCATCATGGCCGGCCTCCCGGAGTCCCTTAACAAATAAATCAGCGATGGTGGTCGTTTGGACCTCATGTTTATCAACTAATGCATTAAAAATTGCCAGGTCGACGCTATGCCGGGTTGCCTCATCGGCCTTGAGGGCGTCTAAGACCAGGTTAATTTTGTACGCATAAAAGGAGGTTGAAGTCCCATCGCGTTTGATAACCTTCATCTCTGCTAGGTTATTTAAGTCTTTTTTATCAATAATTTGGACCTTCATTCTCCTTATCCCCTTTCAAATTTAACAGTTACTATACTAGCACAAATACAATTTGTAGAAAGTATTGACTTTGTTAGCACAATATGTTGTGGTTGAAAGACGATTTACCTCACTAAAGGAGTTAAAACAATTTACCTCATTATCCGATAAAATCGATCAGGGCCCGTCGGACAACGCTCACCGTAATTTTTTCACACCAAAATAATTGATTGCCCCTCGCGCTTACTTATCGAAAGATATATTACCGCAATATATTTTCTTATATGAAATTCAACTCATATTAAAGGGAAAACTAATCATAACCACCCGTCAAACGGGTGGTTTGCACATCGGCTATAAGCCGATAA
>NZ_JBJEEL010000052.1:0-38278 GCF_051873035.1 Limosilactobacillus sp. | reverse complement strand
GCAATTCATCACGTCCTTAAAAGGTCGTGTCTTCTTGCCCAAATTCAATAAAAAAACTGGGAAGATTTCCCAGTTTTTTTATTTACTTATCGTAGTAGTGTTGCCACTCTTTATTAATATTTTGTCGGGTGGTCTTGTTTCCAGACCAGGATGGAACCTTGACGACCCCATCGATCTTTCCCTTCGGTACAAAGCCCCAGTAACGACCATCATTTGAAACGCTCCGGTGATCCCCCAGGACAAAGTATTCACCCTTCGGTACCCGTGACGTTCCACTATGCTTAAGCCAACTATTTTGAACAGAAACGCTCTTCAGCGTCCAGTCCCCGGTACCGGCCTTCCGCTGGTCCATGCTGATGTAGCTTTGGTTAACCTTCTTACCATTAACGTAGATGTTACCGTTTTGAGACTTTACCGTATCACCAGGGACCCCGATTACCCGCTTAACGTAGTTAGTCCGTTGGGCAACCTGGGGGTCAACCCCATTGGCATTAAAGACTACAACGCTACCACGGTGAATCTTAGCTGTTTTCAAACAGAGAACCCGCTCGTTATTTACCAGGTTCGGTTCCATCGACGGACCGTCCACCCGAACAATCTGAAATACAAACTGTTTAATCAGTAGTGCAATTAACAAACCAATGACAATTGGAACAATCCAACTCATTGTTTCTCGAAATGCTTTCATGCTGCGCCTCTCTTACTTTTCAATTTTTTGGATGTAATCCGCTGCGATTTTACTATCGGTAGCGTAGGGAGTATCAACACCCTTAACCTTTTGATAGGGGTCTTCCCCTTTACCAGCTAAGACTACAATATCACCATTTTGGTTGGCGTCAATTGCCGCTTTGATTGCGGTCGGCCGGTCCATGATGTATTGGACCTCCCCCACCTGGTCATGGTCAATATGGGAGTTTATTTCCCGGGCAATATCCATTGGATCCTCGTAGCCGGGATCGTCGGTCGTCAAGATAATCCGGTCCGGATGCTCTTCCGAAAGGGCCTTACCAAAGCCCTGGCGACGGGAGATTCCCTTATCCCCGGTGGCCCCCAGTACTACCGTTACTTTACCGGCATCGGTTTGCCGCTTCAAAAAGGCCAGCAGCCGCTTGAGACTCGCATAGTTATGGGCATAGTCAATGTAAATTGTCCCGTGCTGCTTGGTCCGCTGCATCTCCATCCGGCCCTTGATGTGAACGTGGTTGAGGGTGGTCAGGGCATCAGCCGCACTGGCACCTACTAGGCCGGCTGCAATGATGGCTGCAACGGCGTTCCCCTCGTTGTAATCACCAGGTACACTGGTCGTGTAACGCTGGTTTAACTGTAACTGCGTAGCCTTAGTTGAACAAGCGGTTAGCTCAAATTCGCTTTCGTGAAGATCTTCCAGGTCATTACGGTACTCAAAATCAACGGACACCCCCTCTGGCAGGTCCAACTTGGCCCCGTGGCGGGCAAAGAGATAGATGTTTTCCGGTTGGGTGGTTGCCTTCGCCGCATAGTAAACATCAGTAAAGTGGGCCGTTTCCGCATTGATTACACAGGTTTGCGAGTTTACCAGCAGCTGTTCCTTACAGTGAAGGTAGTCCGCAAAGGTGGGGTGCTCGTTGCGCCCGATATGGTCAGGTGAAATGTTTAAAAAGACACCGACATTAAAGTGGAGCCCAAAGGTCCGGAACTTCTTGTAGGCCTGTGAGGAGACCTCCATTACCAGGTGGGTCATCCCATTATTAACCGCCACCCGCATATCGTGGAAGAGGTCCAACGACTCTGGCGTGGTCAAATCTGATTTAAACCGGTCCCCCGGCTGGTTACCTAAAACCCGGTCCAGGGTTGAGAAAAGAGCGACGTGCTTGTCCGTCGTCTGGCTCAAGATATGATCCGCAAAGTAGGCCGTCGTTGTTTTTCCTTTGGTCCCCGTAATGGCAATAATCTGTAAGTCATTTTGAGGGAAGCCGTAAAAGGCGGCACCAAGGAGGGCCATCGCCTTTTGTTCGTTATTTACAATAATTGCGGGCAGGTCGCCACCGGTTGCGTATTCTTGTTCAGCAACATACGCGACGGCGCCCTTCTCCTTCGCCATGGCTAGGTACTTCGGTAAGAAGTTCCCCTTGCAGAAGAACAACGTTCCTGGCGTTACCTTCCGTGAATCGTAAGACACGTTGCTAGCAGTAAAATCAGTTAAGTTCTTGGTATGATCCAATAAATGATGCTCGCGCAATAACGTTAGTGCAGGCGTAACATGCAATTCCATATGTTATTGACCCCTCTTGATTTTCTCTCTTAAAACTCTATTATTTCATTTTTTATTATAAATGTGAATACACGAAGCAAAAAAGGCCCCGGTGTCGGCCATCGCCGTACACTGGAGCCTCCGCTTACTTGTGACTATGCCTCGGTCGTTGCCCGGGCCTTATCAATTCCTGATTCATCAGGTTTAAAGTTATCAATGAAGTACAGCTTGTACCAAGTTAAGAAGGTGTAAACCGTCCAGATCTTCCGCCGACCATCGATCTTACCGGCAAAGTTATCATCCGCCAGCTTCAATAGCTTTTCTTGGTCGAAGAATTCCTTGACGAAGTCTTGTTCAAACATCTTCCGCACAACTTCGTAGTACTTCTTTTCATGTAGCCATTCCCGAACTGGGGTTGGGAAACCAAGCTTTGGCCGGGTTGCCCATTCTTCTGGTAGGTGCCGGTTAGCCGCCATCCGGAATGCCCACTTTGTTCCCTTGTAGTTAAAGAGGTAGTCCGTCGGTGTCTTTTCGGCAACTTCCATAACCTTCTTATCCAAGAGTGGTACCCGAATTTCAACTGAGTTTGCCATACTCATCTTATCGGCCTTTAGACAAATATCACCAGGCATGAAGCGGTGTAAGTCCACGTATTGCTTCTTTGCGACCTCGTTCATGTCCTTCTTTTCGTCACACTTGTCATATAGTGGCTTGAGTAGGTCCGTAATCGATGGGCCGTCTTGGTATTCCGGCTTCAGATATTCATTTGCCTCAGCCGGACTAAAGATGTAGGCCTGGCCGATAAAGGTATCCCGCGCTGGTGCCAGGTTCCGGTATAAGTGCTCAGAACCGTGGAATTGCTTACCTTCTAGCCACTCACCAAGCCGGTACCGCTTTTCCTTTGGCAACTTCTTCAACTGGTCGGTTACCCACCGAATAAACTTAACCTTAGTGTTAAAGCCGTATGCCGTGTAACCGGCGAATAATTCATCCGCCCCTTCACCCGACAGGAGGGCCTTGTAGCCATTATCCTTGGCCAGCTTGTTTAAGAAATACAGCGGTACTACGGATGGGTTGGAATCAGGTTCATCTAAGTAGTATTGAATCAACGGGAAGGTCTTAAACGCTTCTTCATCCGTTAACAGCTTGTCGGTATTCTTAAGGTCTAATTTAGCTGCCAGTTCCCGTGCCTGCTTCGTTTCGTCGTAGCCACTGTCAAACCCAATTGAGAAGGTGTTATCTGGCCGCAAAAGCGCGGTAACCAGACTGGAGTCCACCCCGGCAGAGAGGAAGGAACCAACCTTGATCCCCTTATCCGCAAAGGCGTGGGCCTTAACTGAGTTCTTGACCACATCGTCAATTTTATCAACGGCCTGGTCGAAGGTTTCCTTTTCAGGTTCAAAGTCTTCGTCCCAGTACTGGTGCATTTCAAATTGACCATCCTTATAAGTGAAGTAGTGGGCCTCTGGGAGACGGTAAACTCCCTTAAAGAAGGTCTCTTGGGTGACGTTATACTGGAAGGTCATGTAAGACTTCAAGGCCCGCTTATTGAGCTCCATTTCAAAACTCGGGTGGTCCAGGAAGGACTTAATTTCAGACCCCACAAAAAAGGTCCCGTTCATGTGGGCATAGTAAAGAGGCTTAATGCCAAAATGATCCCGGGCACCGAACATTTCCTTCTTCTTGGTATCCCAAATGATAAAGGCAAACATTCCCCGTAACTTTTGTAGAATCTCTTTACCCCATTCTTCATAACCGTGCAGGATAACTTCCGTATCGGCATGGGTCGTGAAGGTGTGGCCCTTTTCAATTAGCTCCGCCCGGAGCTCTTCAAAGTTGTAAATTTCACCATTAAATTCAATGATCTTTGATTGGTCTTCGTTAAAGATCGGCTGGTTACCAGACTTCACATCAATGAAGCTGAGCCGCCGGAAACCAAGGGCAACGTCGTCATCCACGTACTGCCCTTCCGCATCGGGGCCCCGGTGAATAATTCGATCCTTCATTTTTTTGATTAAAGTATCTTTTAATTGTGGTTTTTCGTTATCAACAAACGCAACAATTCCACACATTACAAAGTTCCTCTTCTTTCCCTAGATTTTTAAACCGGATAATAAAACTCGAACCTAAATTATAACATATCCCGACCGTTTTCACTAAGGATCGGTCACTCCTTAAGTAGAAATTTAAAAATAAAGTTATGACTAGGTCCACTGTGAATCCGCCATAACTTATTTCCCGGGTAATTATTTTTGGTGGTCCTTCTTCGAGAACTTACCTTGACGGATGTAAACACTTAAGATTGCCAGGTCCGCCGGGTTAACCCCGGAAATACGGGAGGCCTGGGCGAGTGTTTCTGGCCGAATCTTTTCCAGCTTTTGCCGTCCTTCTGTGGCCAGGCCATCAATATCCTCGTAGTCGATATCGTCCGGAATCCGCTTAGCTTCCATCCGCTTCATCCGTTCAACCTTTTGCTCTTCCTTCTTGATGTAACCAGCGTACTTAAGTTGGATTTCCACCTGTTCCACCACGTGCCGGTCGAGTTTTTCGGCCGGTGCTGGAATAAATTGTAATAATGTCTGGTAGTCAACGTAAGGCCGCTTGATAAGGTCGGCAGCGGTAACGGCGTCCTTCAGGCGGTTGTCGCCATGCGCTTCAATGAAGTCATTGATCTCTTGGTCACTAGGCTTAAACTTGATTGCCTTTAGGCGGGCAATTTCCGTCGCTACCTGGTGCTTCTTATTTTCCATCTTGGCCAGGCGTTCATCGCTTACCAGGCCGACCGCGTGCCCCTTTTCCATCAACCGGAAGTCAGCATTATCGTGGCGGAGGATCAGCCGGTATTCTGCCCGACTGGTCAACAGACGGTAGGGTTCCTTAGTGCCCTTAGTAACCAGGTCATCAATCATTACCCCAATGTAGGCATCGGACCGCCCTAAGACGAACGGACCCTTACCCTGGGCACGCAGGCCGGCATTAATCCCGGCAATTAGGCCTTGACCGGCGGCCTCTTCGTAACCAGAACTACCATTTGTCTGGCCAGCGGTGTAGAGGTTCTTGACCAGCTTGGTTTCCAACGTCGGGTGCAGTTGGTAAGGAGCCACCACATCGTATTCAATTGCGTATCCTGGCCGCATTAACGAAGCATTTTCCAGCCCCTTAATGGAGTGAACAATCTTTTGCTGAACTTCCTCTGGCATGGAAGTTGACACCCCATCGAGGTAGTATTCGTCGGTGTCACGCCCTTCTGGTTCCAAAAAGACCTGGTGCCGCGGCTTGTCAGCAAACCGAACGATCTTATCTTCGATTGATGGGCAGTAACGTGGACCAACCCCCTTAATTACCCCGGAAAACATCGGGGCCCGGTTTAGGTTGGCCCGGATAATCCCATGGGTGGTCTGGTTAGTGTAAGTTAACCAGCAGGCCAACTGGTCGGTCACTGAAATATATTGGCTGTCCGGGGTATCAAAGCTAAAGTGGTGCGGTGCCTCATCCCCAGGTTGTTCTTCCGTTTCATCAAAGTTAATTGTGTTCCCGTTAACCCGCGGTGGCGTCCCGGTCTTAAACCGTTCCAAGTCAAAGCCAAGGTCCTCCAAGTTCTCCGACAGTTTAACCGCCGACTTGGAGTTATTAGGGCCAGATTGGTACTGTAATTCACCGATGATAATCTTACCCCGGGCCGCGGTCCCGACCGTCAGCACCACTGCCTTAGCATGGTAACGGGCACCGGTGTTGGTAACGACCCCCTTGCAGACGCCATCTTCAACGATCAACCGGTCAACCGTTGCCTGACGAAGGGTGAGGTTTGGTTCCCGTTCCATCGTCAGCTTCATTTGCCGGTGGTAAGCATGCTTATCGGCCTGGGCCCGCAATGCTCGAACCGCTGGACCCTTACCGGTGTTAAGCATCCGCATTTGAATATAGGTCTTATCGATGTTGTGACCCATTTCGCCACCAAGGGCGTCAATTTCCCGGACAACAATTCCCTTGGCCGGTCCCCCCACGGACGGGTTACATGGCATAAAGGCTACCATTTCCAGGCTGATCGTGACCAAGAGTGTCTTATTTCCCATCCGGGCCGCGGCCAGTGCCGCTTCACTACCGGCATGCCCGGCACCAACGACGATGACGTCGTAGTCGCCGCCCTCGTAGTCGACGGCGGTTGATGTTTTTAATGATTCACTTGACTTCACGTTTTTCCCTACTTTCCTAAACAGAATTGACTAAAGAGCTGGTCTAGCAACTCATCTTGGTATGAGTCACCGGTAATTTCACCAAGGAGGTCCCAACAACGGGTCATATCGATCTGGACCAGGTCAACTGGCATCCCATCGTTGATCCCCTTTAAAACATCAGAGAGGGCGTCATTCGCCCGGTGGAGCAGACCGATGTGGCGGGCGTTAGTGACCATGACGTTGTTTTGACTACTTTCGATTCCTTCGTCAAAGAACATGGTGTTAATCCGGTCGCCCAGCTGGTCCATCCCCTCGTGCTTAACGATTGAGGTTTTAATCAGCGCATCTGCACCGACTAGCTGCTTGAGTTCCTCTAGGTCGACCTTAGTCGGCAGGTCGGTCTTGTTTAAAATTACGATCCGCTGCTTACCCTTAGTGGCATCCAGTAATTCCCGGTCCTCAGCCGTCAGTGGAGCGGAACTATCAATCAACAAGAGGATCAAATCCGCTGCATCCAACGCCTTTTTACTCCGCTCGACCCCAATCTTTTCGACGGTATCGTCGGTATCACGAATCCCCGCCGTATCGATTAACTTTAATGGTACTCCGTTGACGTTCACGTACTCTTCAATGACGTCCCGGGTCGTGCCGGCTACGTCGGTAACGATCGCCTTATCCTCATGAAGTAGTGAGTTTAGCAAGCTCGACTTACCAACATTTGGCCGCCCGATGATGGCCGTTGCCAGGCCTTCTCTTAATACTTTTCCTTGCTTAGCGGTCTTTAATAGGGACTGAATTCGTTGTTGAATATCGATGGCCTTTTCCTTAAGCATCTTAGTAGTCATTTCTTCGACCGCGTCGTATTCGGGATAGTCAATGTTAACCTCAACCTGGGCCAGGACATCCAAAATATCCTTACGCAGGCGCCGGATTAACCGTGACAGATCCCCATCCAGCTGGTTTAACGCCACCTTCATCGACTTATCCGTCTTCGCCCTAATCAGGTCCATTACCGCTTCGGATTGTGACAGGTCAATTCGACCATTAAGAAAGGCCCGTTTGGTAAACTCACCCGGCTCGGCCATCCGGGCACCGTAGCTTAACACCAGCTGGAGGATCCGGTTAGTTGCCAACAGCCCCCCGTGACAGTTGATCTCGACGACGTCTTCACAGGTATAAGTATGCGGGGCCCGCATCACCGAAACCATCACCTCATCGACTTCCTCATTAGTTTCAGGGTCAATGATGTGGCCGTAGTTAATCGTGTGACTGGCGACTTTTTCCAAATCTTTGCCCTTGTAAATTTTTTCTACTACCGGCAGTGCGTCTTCACCACTGACCCGGATAATCGAAATTCCCCCTTCGCCAACCGGAGTTGAGATTGCCGCAATGGTGTCATTTTCGCTATTTGCCACTCTTCAATGCTCCTTTCAATAAAAAAAGTGCTAGTCCACGTCAGCATCTGCAAACATGGTCAAAGCACTTTCACTACTTTAACAACTCAATTTTTGTAATCGCCCATATTCTAAATTCTTCACCGCCAAAAGTCAATCATTAACTAATCACGCGGTGCAATTACGACACTCCGGTAGGGTTCCCGGCCGTGGGAATAGGTCCGCACATGGCTATTACCTTCCAGTTCCTGGTGCAGTTGCTTCCGTTCCCGAGCCGGCATGGGGTCCAGGTAAACCGCCTGCCCACTCGCAACAACTTCCGTAACGGACCGCTCGGCAATTTCATGCAGGGCCTGCCGCCGCCGTTGACGATAGTTAGACGTATCCAAAATTACCCGGGTTTTCGGCGCACCATGGTAGTTCATAAAGGCTGCGCTAACCTGTTCTAGGGCGTTAATCCGTTGACCATGGTGACCGATAACCCGCCCAGAATTAGGGGTCTTAATATCAATTGCAATGGCGTGGGCTTCTACTTTGGTAATTTCTGGATTGGTCTTGATTCCCAACTCGTGGAAAATCTTTTTAAGGTAGACCGTTAGCTGCTGACCGGCATTCCGGGTATGACGAACATTGGCCTCATGCCGGGCAGCGATTACGGCTGGATCTTCTTCCCCGCCCCGTTTACCATCATTAGTCGGTACGACAACTGCCTTACCAACCGGTGCCTGCGTGTCATGCGGCTTAACCTTGGGGGTAGTTTTCTTAGTCGTTGCGGTGACCGTGGTTTGGTTCTGTTTTACGATTGGCGGTTTAACCGTCGCTTCAATTTTAGCCGGGCGCCGACCAATGCCTAAAAATCCCCGCCGTGGTTGATCAATTATTTCGACCTTTAATTCCTTTTCCGGTTTATGTAGGGACTGGCTAGCCAGTTGAATCGCTTCTCGCACTGTCTTACCCGTATAAACTACCATGTCGTATTTCCTCCCGAAACTAATTTTCCTTTTCCAGGATACCACTTTCCGGAAAATTAGTTTCCATTGCCGCCCAAATTATCACTGGCTGCCAGCGCATAACTAGTAAATATTAGGTCCAAACTGGTCAACAGACTACGGGCTTCCCTACTTTATTTCTTGTAATCGACCATGAGAATTGTTAAATTCTAATTAGAAAAAGGAGGATGCCCATGCGACCACGAATTGCGATTCCCGCTGATACCCTAACCGAAGCAACCAATATTATCAATAAACGTAATGCAGCATTTGCCCCACGGCCGTTAATTGAAGCAGTCGTTAAATCGGGCGGTCTCCCGGTCATCTTACCCAGTGTCGATGATGAGCTTACTGCCGACTACCTGGACCTTTTTGACGGCGTCATCTTCGCCGGGGGCGCAGATGTTGACCCAACCTTCTTCCATGAAGAACCCCACCAACGACTTGGTGCCACCTATCTTAAACGGGACCTCTTTGAAATTAGCCTACTAAAAAAGGCCCTCGCGGCTAATAAGGCAGTAATGGGGATCTGCCGGGGGATGCAGCTTATCAACATCGGCCTCGGCGGGTCGGTCTACCAGGATCTTTCCGAAGATCCGCGCCAAACGCTCAAACATAACCAAGCGGCGCCCGGTAACCTGCCGTCGCACCACGTTACCGTAAAAAAAGACAGCCGGCTCTTTAAGCTAGTTGGCCGCCGCCCCTACGTTAATTCCCGCCACCACCAGGCCCTCTACAAGATCGCTCCAGGGCTTGTGGTTACCGCGGTGGCGGATGATCAGGTTCCCGAGGCGGTGGAATCTATAGCTAACGACCAAATCCTCGCTGTCCAGTGGCACCCCGAAAACATGTTTAAACACTATCAATACTCACAAAAGCTCTTCGCCGACCTGATTAACCGGGCCGCCAGTCGCCAGTAAAAATACCTTTCACGGTATTTGGTGAACAAAAGAAGTTAAAACAATCGGGCTCAAGTATTCGGATAAATCTGAATACTTGAGCCCGATTTGCTTTTATTTAACTACTTCCGCCGACTTTGGTAAGCACGACGCTTGGCCTTGGCCAGCTTACGTTTCCGTGCTTTTTCGGCCCGTTGCTTTTCTTCCCGTTCGCGCCGAATCTTAAATGGATTCTGGATTAAGAGGGTTTGAACAACCTGGAAGGCGTTTGATACAACCCAGTAAAGGGTAATTGCTGATGAAAAACCTAATGCCATGAAGAAGACCATGATCGGCATAAACCATGTCATCACCGTCGTCATGCTGTTTCTTTCCGGCATTGACGCCATTGACAGCCATGAACTAATAAAGGTAAAGACGGCCGCCAAAATTGGCATTACGTAGTACGGGTCGGTATGCCCTAGTTGCAGCCACAGGAAGGTCCCGTGCCGCAATTCCGGTGTCCGCCAGATTGCCTGATACAGGGCCCACATGATTGGTAACTGGATAACCAACGGCAGCATCGATGCCATTGGGTGCACACCAGCTTCCCGGTAAATCTTTTGGGTTTCTTCCTGCATCTTCATCATGGAATCCCGGTCCCGTGATGAGTACTTCTGCTGGATGGCCTTTAACTGTGGTGCCACTTCCTGCATCCGCATCATAGATCTAGTCTGGTAAAACATCAGCGGTAGCAACAATACCCGGATGATGATCGTAAAGATAATGATCCCCATCCCGTAGCCACCAGTATGGTTAGAAAGCCAGATAATAAACTGCGAAAAGTTATAAACAATGTAGTGGTCCCACAAACCGGTGCTATGACTATTAACCGGTTTATTAGAACAAGCGGCCAGCAGCATCGTCAGGCTGGCGATTGCCGCTAAACTAAGGGCTTTTTTCTTCTTTTTCACGCTATTGTTCCTCACTTTTTACTTAATTAACTTGGCCAATTTTAAAGCATGGACCAAGTTTTTCTTTGTCTCTGCCATCTCAAGGCCATCAGCAGCCGGGCGGGCAATCACTAGAAAATCAACATCCGACCGTAATTGGGGCTTAACTTCCAAGAGCGTTTGCCTGACCCGCCGCTTCACCCAGTTGCGGTGAACCGCATTACCAATCTTTTTACCAACGGAAATTCCGACCCGAAAGTGTTTCTGACCTGGTTTTTCCATCTGGTAAATAATGAACTTATGGTTAGCGACGGAATTGTGGGTTTCAAAGACCCGCTGAAATTCACTTTCCTTTTTTACTCGGTATGACTTTCTCATGATGTCTAATCTCCAGCCTTATTCATTAGATATGAAAAAAAGGGGCGGCAAACAACAACGCCAACGATCGTTGCTCGCTGAATTGCTTGCCCGCCCTCTACAATAAAAAAAGCCACTGTAACAGTGGCCGTGGTTATGCAGATAATACTTTTCTGCCCTTTTGACGCCGACGTGCTAATACCTTACGGCCGTTACTGGTGCTCATGCGCTTACGGAAGCCATGGACACGTGCACGGTGACGCTTCTTTGGTTGAAACGTGCGCTTCATGCGTTTGCACCTCCTCGATTATCGATGGTTTGTTTCTTTTCTTTCTTCAAACATACTTTGGAAGTATAACATACTTTTGCCAATTATTAAATGGCAAAAAAATATTTAAACTTTTTAGTTATCCACAGAAAGTGCGAAACAATCCACAGCGGTGTGTAAATTCCCACTACCGGCTGACCTTTTGCACAGCCTTTTACCCGTGCCATCCCCATATTCACAGTCTGTGATTAAAGTTATCCACAGGGTGGGATAACTTGTGCAAAACTTTGCTAAAGCCCGTGCTAATCGGGCTGACTTATCCACAGGCACTTGTTAATTATCATTTTCAATCGCTTCTTATCCACCATTTCCCCAGTCTGCTAAACGATTTACACACAGAGTTGTGTAAATTTTTTAGCTTTATCCACTAGCCTGTGGAAAACTATTTTAGACAATGATAAAATACCGGTTGGACTTATATATTTAGTATACCTAGGAGGAATTATTTTGACTGAGCTCGATTCTCTGTGGGAAGCGATCCAAAATTCTTTTCGTCAATACACCGGCCAGGTGACTTTTGACAATTTTATTGCTCCGGCAAAACCGATTTCTCTCTCGCAAACCCGTCTAGAAATTGAATTACCGACGCCAATGCATCGCGATTTCTGGAATAAGAATCTAACGGAAAAGCTCAAAGAGTATGTTCAGCGTGAACTGGGCCGCTCAATTGAGCCTATTTATGTTCTCGCGGGAGAAAACCAATCGCCAACCCCAACTGTTTCTTCAACCCCCGCTGCCAATATTCCATTAAACCCCTACTACAATTTCGAAACCTTTGTGGTCGGTGATGGTAATAAGATTGCCCATGCCGCAGCCCTTAACGCTGCCGAACGACCGGGTTACATGAACCCCCTCTTTATCTATGGTGGAGTGGGACTCGGTAAGACGCACTTAATGGAAGCGATCGGGAACTACATGTTAAAAATTAACAAGAATGCCCGGGTAAAGTACGTCACCAGTGAAGAATTTACGAACGACTTCATTAATTCTATTCAAAAGCGGACAACCGAACAATTCCGTGAAGAATACCGGAACCTCGACCTACTATTAATCGACGATATCCAATTTCTGGCCGACAAGGAAGGTACCCAAATTGAGTTTTTCAACACCTTCAACACCCTCTATGATCAGCAAAAACAGATCGTAATGACCAGTGACCGGATGCCGCGTGAAATACCGGAATTACAGGACCGGTTGGTTTCGCGTTTTATGTGGGGAATGCCCGTTGAAATCACGCCACCCGACCTCGAAACCCGGATTGCGATCCTACGAAGTAAGGTCGAAGAAGACCATATTGATATTGGTAATGACACTTTAAATTATATTGCCGGTCAGATTGATACCAACGTCCGTGAACTGGAGGGGGCCCTTACCAAGGTCCAAGCCTACGCTGACCTTAGTAACGAAATCATTACCCCCCACCTTGCTTCGCGGGCTTTAAAGGATTTTCGGCACTCGAGTAAACGGCAAATTACGGTGGCGGACATCCAAAAGCAGGTGGCGTCATTTTACAACATTACCCAGACCGATATTATTGGTAAAAAGCGGGTTAAGCAAATTGTAATGCCCCGGCAAATCGCAATGTATTTGACCCGGGAGTTAACTGACTTTTCACTGCCGAAAATCGGTAAGGAGTTCGGGGGTAAAGACCACACCACCGTCCTCCACGCGATTGATAAAATTGAGGCCTCACTTAAGGACGACCAAAAGCTGCGTCAAGATATTCACAAGCTTAAAGACCAACTTAACGATTAGCTGTGGATAAGTGACGACTTTATTCCCAGACTTATCAACAAGTTATCAACAGGTGGAAAAGCATGATATCATAGGGTCAAGTTAGTTTTCCACAAGATTAACAGCCCCTACTACGACTACTAATTTTAAACTATAAAATATATTTATATATAAGCGTACAAAGGAGTGTCATTCCATGAATTTCACAATCAACCGACCTGCATTTATTAGTCAATTGAATAATGTCTTACGAGCAATTTCATCCAAAACCACCATTCCAATCCTAACTGGATTAAAAATGGTCGTGGACCAAGACAAAATCACCCTAACTGGTAGCAACTCTGACATTACGATCGAAAGTGTTATTGATGCCAGCAACGAGGACTACGGACTAGAAGTTAAAGAACCAGGTGCCATTGTGTTACCTGCCCGGTTCTTCAGTGAAATTGTTAAGAAACTGCCTGATCAGCAAGTAACCATTGAAGTTACAAACGGCTTCCAGGCTGAAATTACGTCCGGGACGGCCAAGTTCCAAATCAACGGGCAAGACGCCAGCAACTTCCCCCACCTACCAGAAATTGAAACTGAAAACACCATTAGTTTGGCAAATGATGTCTTAAAGGAAGTCATTCGGCAAACCGTAATTGCTGTTTCAAAACAGGAAAGCCGTCCGATCCTGGCCGGGGTGCACTTTACCCTAAAGGATGGGCTTTTGACGGCCGTGGCCACGGATAGTCACCGCCTTGCCCAGCGAAAGGTAGCGTTAGAAAACGTGGACGCCGGGATCAGCTTTGACATTATTATCCCGGGTAAGAGCTTGGACGAGCTATCAGGGATGATCAGTGACACGGATGAAGAGGTCAAGGTGCAGGTAAGTGAGAACCAGGTTCTCTTTATCTTTGGTAATACCCACTTCTATTCCCGGCTACTAGAAGGGAATTATCCGGAAACCAGTCAACTGATTCCAACGACGGCCGATACGACGGTGGAATTAGAGGCCGGCAACTTCCTGGCTTCAATTGAGCGGGCCTCGTTGCTTTCCCACGAAAGTCGTAATGACGTTGTTAAGCTAACCCTGCAACCTGCTTCTAACCGGGTACAAATCAGTAGTGATTCGCCAGATATCGGGACGGTTCAAGAAGAAGTGGCCACGACGGCCCTTGACGGACAGGACCTGGAAATTTCCTTTAACCCGAACTACATGAAGGATGCCCTGCGTTCGTTTGGTCAGGCGACGATTAAGATTTCCTTTACTTCACCATTACGGCCGTTTACCCTGGTTCCGACTGAAGATACTGAAAACTTTGTTCACCTAATTACGCCGGTACGAACTTTCTAAAGTCACGGTCAAATTAACTTGTGAAAAAGCACCCACCACATTTCGTGGTTGAGTGCTTTTTCTTTTCTTGAATTCGGATGAAATGAACTTATTTGGTCAATAGGCCGTTTTTTGCCTATTTTGATAAAAACGGCTTCAGAAAGTTAGACCGGCTGAGAGGGGCTAACAACGGAAATTAGCTTGTGCTTGTGATATAATAGATAGAGTAAAGTAGGTGAAATAGAAGTGGAAACGAAAAAAGTAATAATTGACCGGCCGTTTATCACCCTCGGTCAGTTGCTAAAGGAAGAGGCTATCATTCCAACGGGTGGCGCTGCTAAGTGGTACTTAAAAGAAAATACCGTCTTAGTTAATGGTGAACCAGATAACCGGCGCGGCCGTAAACTTTATCCGGCCGATGAAGTAACCCTACCCGATTCCCAGAAACTAGTTATCGAAGGCAAGTAGATCAGAAATGATTCTGACGGAGTTACATTTACACCATTTTCGTAACTATGAAGAGCAGACCGTTCACTTTGCACCCGGAGTGAACGTTTTAATTGGTCATAATGCCCAGGGTAAGACCAATATGCTAGAGGCCATCTACACACTCTCGTTAACGCGGAGTCACCGGACCACCAATGATCGGGAACTGATTAACTGGCAAGAAGACACAGCGACGATCAGCGGGGTCGTTCAAAAGGCGACTGGTAAGGTACCACTAGAATTACAATTTACAAAAGCGGGAAAACGGGCCAAGGTTAACCACCTCGAGCAGGCCCGTCTTTCTTCGTACATTGGGCAACTAAATGCGATTTTATTCGCTCCAGAGGACCTCTCGCTGGTGAAGGGGGCCCCGGCGATCCGACGGCGGTTTATGGATATGGAATTTAGTCAGATGAGTAGTAAGTACCTCTATGATGCAAGTCAGTACCGTTCCTTACTCCGGCAGCGGAATAAATACCTGAAGCAGCTAAAGTATGGACAACAGCATGACCAGGTCTTGCTGGATGTTTTATCTGACCAGTTGGCGGCGTACGGTGCAGAAGTAGTGGTGGCCCGGTACCGCTTTTTAAAGCAGTTAGAGAAGTGGGCAGCAACTCTGCACTACCAGATCTCATTGAAGGCAGAAAAGCTACACCTGGTTTACGCCACCCAGCTAAAAGTGACGGATGAGACGACGGTCGATGCTGCTTACCAGCAACTATTAAAGATCTACCAAGAGAATAAGCCACGGGAAATCGAACAGGGGAGTACCATGTTTGGTCCGCACCGTGATGACCTGCGCTTCATAGTAAATGGGAAGAATGTGCATTCTTTCGGTTCGCAGGGGCAGCAGCGAACAACCGCCCTCGCCGTTAAGCTAGCAGAGATTGACCTGATGAAAGAGCAGACGGGTGAATACCCGCTACTGTTACTGGATGATGTTTTGTCAGAACTCGATACGATCCGGCAAACTCACCTATTGACGGCGATTCAAGACAAGGTCCAGACCTTTTTGACGACGACCAGTCTCAGCGATGTTGCCCGGCAGCTGATCAACGAACCGACGATTTTTAATATCCAAAATGGGACTTTGACTAAGGAGGAAACAAAGTGAGCGACGAACAAAAAGAAACGAAAGCACAACGGGCTAGCGAATATGATGCTAGTCAGATCCAGGTTTTAAAGGGACTGGATGCCGTGCGGAAGCGTCCGGGGATGTATATTGGCTCCACCTCGGCTCAAGGACTTCACCACCTGGTATGGGAAATTGTCGATAATGGTATTGATGAAGCGCTGGCTGGTTTCTGTGACGAGATTAACGTGGAAGTTAATCCTGATAACAGTATTACGGTCCGCGATAATGGACGGGGGATCCCAGTTGATATCCAAGAACAGACTGGTAAGCCGGCTTTAGAGACTGTCTTTACCGTTCTGCACGCTGGTGGTAAGTTCGGCGGTGGCGGTTATAAGGTTTCCGGTGGTCTTCACGGTGTGGGGGCTTCCGTTGTCAATGCCCTCTCCACCGAGTTGGACGTCAAGGTTACCCGGCAAGGCAAACGTTATTACATGGACTTTGACCATGGTCATGTTAAGACGGCTATGAAGGTGATTGGCGAAAACATTCCGGAAGACCAACACGGGACAACTGTCCACTTTAAGCCGGATCCGGCGATCTTCCGGGAGACGACCACTTACAACATTAAGACCCTGACGAACCGCTTACGGGAACTGGCCTTCTTGAACAAGGGCCTGAAGATTACGATCGAAGATAAGCGGGACGAACAGCCATCGCGGCAGGAATTCCACTACGAAGGTGGGATTCGCCACTACGTTGACTTCTTGAATGAAGACAAGACGACCCTGTTTGAACCACCGATTTATGTCGAGGGGAAGGAAAATGGGATTACCGTTGAAGTCTCACTTCAGTATACCGATTCCTACCGGAGCGAACTGCTGACCTTTACGAACAACATTCATACCTACGAAGGTGGGACCCACGAAACCGGGTTTAAGATGGCCCTGACGCGGGTAATCAATGACTATGGTCACAAGGCGGGCCTGTTAAAGAGCAACGAAACCCTTTCTGGGGATGATGTGCGGGAAGGGTTAACCGCGGTCGTTTCGATTAAGCACCCCGACCCGCAGTTTGAAGGACAGACCAAGACCAAGCTTGGTAACTCGGATGCCCGGACGGCGACTGACCACGTGTTCGCGGCAACCTTTAACCGGTTCTTACTGGAACACCCAGACGAAGCTAAGCAGATTATCGAAAAGGGACAATTAGCATCTAAGGCCCGGGTAGCTGCTAAGCGCGCCCGTGAAGTTACGCGAAAGAAGAGTGGGCTTGAGATTTCCAACCTACCGGGGAAACTTGCCGATAATACCAGTAAGGACCCTAATATTTCTGAATTATTTATCGTCGAAGGGGACTCTGCCGGTGGTTCAGCTAAGCAAGGGCGGTCCCGGCTGACCCAAGCGATTTTGCCAATCCGGGGAAAGATCTTAAACGTGGAAAAGGCCACGCTTGACCGGGTCCTGGCCAATGATGAAATTCGGTCGCTCTTTACGGCTTTGGGGACTGGTTTTGGTGACGACTTTGATATTACTAAGGCCAACTACCACAAGCTGATTATCATGACCGATGCCGATGTCGACGGGGCCCACATTCGGACCTTGCTTTTGACCCTGATTTACCGCTTTATGCGGCCAATGATTACCCACGGTTATGTTTACATTGCCCAGCCGCCGCTATACCAAGTTCGGCAGGGTAAATTCGTTAAATATATTGAGTCAGATGAAGAACTAGAGCAGGTAGTCAGTTCACTTCAACCGAGCCCGAAGCCGGTTATTCAACGGTACAAGGGGCTGGGTGAAATGGATGCGGAACAGCTGTGGGAAACCACGATGGATCCAGAAAACCGGCACTTACTCCGGGTTCAACTCGACGACGCTGAGCAGGCTAACAAGATTTTCCCAATGCTGATGGGAACTAAGGTTGGTCCGCGGCGGGACTTCATCGAGCAGAACGCGAAGTTTGTTGAAAACCTTGACCTGTAATTGATAAGGAGGAACGACTTTGGCAGAAGACATGTCAAATAATCGAATTACGGACGTCAAACTGACCAGCCAGATGAAAAATTCATTCTTGGATTATGCCATGAGTGTAATTGTTTCCCGGGCCTTGCCAGATGTACGTGATGGGTTAAAACCCGTTCAGCGGCGGATCCTGTACGGGATGAATGAATTAGGGGTTACCCCCGAAAAGCCGTACAAAAAGTCCGCCCGGATTGTCGGGGACGTCATGGGGAAGTTCCACCCCCATGGGGACTCCTCAATTTATGAAGGACTAGTCCGGATGGCGCAGGACTTTAGTTACCGTTACATGCTAGTAGACGGGCACGGTAACTTCGGTTCGGTCGATGGTGATAGTCCAGCCGCCATGCGGTACACCGAAGCACGGATGAGTAAAATTGCCGTGGAAATGTTGCGTGATATCAACAAGGATACGGTTGACTTTACGCCTAACTATGACGGCACGGAAAAGGAACCCGCGGTCTTACCCGCTCGCTTCCCGAACCTCCTTGTCAACGGTGCCTCAGGGATTGCCGTGGGGATGGCTACCAATATTCCAACCCATAATCTGGGTGAAGTAATTAGTGCGATCCACATGCTGATGAAGAACCCGGACGTAACGATTCCAGAGTTGATGAAGGTTTTACCCGGCCCCGATTTTCCAACCGGTGGTGTTGTCATGGGTAAGGCTGGTATCCGCAAGGCCTATGAGACCGGCCGGGGCAGCATTATTGTGCGGGCCAAGGTTGACATTGAAGAGCAAAAGAACGGCAAGCAGCGGATCATTGTCCACGAGATTCCGTACATGGTTAACAAGGCTAACTTGATTAGTCGGATCGCGGACCTAGCCCGGAACAAGGAAATCGATGGTATTACCGATGTTAACGATGAAACCGACCGGGATGGGATGCGGATTGTAATCGATGTTCGTCGGGATGCCAGTGCTGAGGTTATCCTCAACAACCTTTACAAGATGACCCTGATGCAAACGACCTTCAACTTCAACATGTTGGCAATTGTCAACGGGGCACCGAAGATTTTGAGCCTAAAGGAAATTCTCCAGTACTACCTGGAACACCAAGAAGACGTTGTCCGGCGGCGGACGGAATTTGACCTGAAGAAGGCGCAAAACCGTCTCCACATCGTTGAAGGGCTCCGGATTGCACTCGACCATATCGATGAGATCATTAACATCATCCGGCAATCCCAGACCAGTGAAGTGGCCAAGAGTCAGTTGATGAACAACTATGGTCTGTCTGACCGGCAATCGCAGGCCATCCTGGATATGCGGCTAGTCCGGTTGACTGGTTTGGAACGGGAAAAGATCGAAGCCGAGTATCAGAAACTAACTACTGCTATCGCTGACTACAAGGATATCTTGGCTCACAAGGAACGGATTAACCAGATCATCTATGATGAACTGGTAGAAATCCAAAAGAAGTTCGGCGACAAGCGGCGGACGGAGCTCCAGGTTGGTGATATTACCAACATCGAAGACGAGGACTTAATCGAAGAACAAGATATCATCGTCACCTTGACCCATAACGGCTACATCAAGCGGCTACCGGTAGATGAGTTTAAGTCCCAGCACCGTGGTGGTCGTGGTGTTAAGGGGATGGGAGTTCATAACGACGACTTTATTGAGCAACTGATTTCTAGTTCGACCCATGACCTCCTCCTCTTCTTCACTAATTCCGGAAAGGTTTACTCCATGAAGGGGTACGAGATTCCTGAATATGGCCGGGCTGCCCAAGGGATCCCGATCATTAACCTGCTCAACATTGATAGTAAGGAGAAGATTAGCGCCGTTATTAATGTTTCACATGAAACAAATGATGATGACAAGTTCCTCTTCTTCACAACTAAGCAGGGGACCGTTAAGCGGACGCCCGTACCAGAGTTTAAGAACATCCGGAGCAATGGCTTAAAGGCAATCAACCTCCATGAGGGTGACGAACTGATGGAAGTCAACGTGATTGATGACCAACAGACGATGATTATCGGAACCCATCATGGGTATGCCCTGACCTTTAATTCGTCCGTTGTCCGGTCAATGGGTCGTGGCGCGGCCGGTGTCCGGGGAATTCGTCTCCGTGATGACGACTACGTTATCGGTGCCGCACCGCTGAACAAGACCGACAACGTTCTGGTAATTAGCGAAAACGGCTTTGGAAAGCAAACACCAGCGACTGAGTACCCCGTCAAGGGCCGTGGTGGTCTCGGGGTTAAGACCGTTAACGTGACTAAGAAGAACGGACCGCTGGTCGGGATGACGACAGTGTCCGGCGATGAAGACATCATGCTGGTTACCGACCAGGGAGTCATTATTCGTTTCGGCATCGAGAGTGTTTCGCAAACCGGTCGTTCAGCCGTGGGGGTTCACCTGATTAAGATGGACAACGGCGCTAAGGTTGCCACGATGGCTAAGGTCGAAAAAGAGGACGACAGTGACGATGAATCCACAGGGGATGAAGCCACTGACCAGGCCCCAACTAGTACATCTGCAAGTGGATCTGAAAAAGATCCCGAATAAAAAAGACTAAATCCTGAGTTCTGCGTATTTATTAAGTGACCGCAAAACTCAGGATTTGTCGTTATTCGAACCTTGTTTTAAAACCATATCTATGCTATATTTTATATCTGTGAGTATACGTACAGACGTCTACTCTCCTTGTTCTTCTATATCTTAGAAGAGCCAGAGTCCATAAGGAGGTGTAACATTCATGGAAACACGTAAATATGAAATTACTTACATCATTCGTCCTGATATTGAAGAATCAGCAAAGAGCGAACTGGTTGACCGGTTCGACAAGGTGCTGACGGACAATGGTGCAAACATCGCTGAATCAAAGGACTGGTCTACTCGTCGCTTTGCTTACCCAATCAACAAGTACACTGAAGGTACTTACCACGTAGTTACTTTGACTACTGATTCTGACGAAGCATTAAACGAATTTGACCGTCTTTCCAAGTTCAGTGACGACATCCTACGTCACATGATCGTTAAGCTTGATGCTTAATTAGATTGTCAATTATATAGAGAGGAGAACGATCGATGATTAATCGTGCAGTCTTAACTGGGCGTTTAACGCGTGATCCTGAGTTGCGGTACACTACTAGCGGAACAGCCGTGGTTTCTTTTACCCTGGCTGTTGACCGGCAATTCCGGAACCAAAACGGGGACCGGGACGCTGACTTTATCAACTGCGTCATTTGGCGGAAGTCCGCGGAAAACTTCAGTAACTTCACTCATAAGGGTTCACTAGTGGGGATCGAAGGGCGGATTCAAACCCGAAACTACGAAAACCAACAGGGAAACCGGGTCTACGTAACTGAAGTAGTAGTTGACAACTTCGCATTGCTTGAACCCCGGCAACAAAATAACGGGATGAATCAGGGCGGCCAGCAACAACCATTTAATAATGGCAGCAATCAACCGTTTGGTGGTCAACCTCAACAACAATTCGGCGGTGGTCAACCGCAGACTAACAATGCTCCTCAAGGAAATCCATCATCTAACAACGGCTTTGGCGGCAGTAATCCTGCCAACCCAGCCAACGATGCGCCATTCTCCACCGGCAGTGATAATAATGACGGTGAAAAGAAGATTGACGTTTCTGATGATGAATTACCATTCTAAATTAATTTTTACCAGATAGGAGGGTAATTTCATGGCACAACAACGTCGGGGCGGACGTCGTCGTCGTAAGGTCGACTTCATCGCCGCTAACCACATCGAATACATCGATTACAAAGATACTGACTTATTACGTCGGTTCATTTCTGAACGGGGTAAGATTTTACCACGTCGGGTCACTGGTACCAGTGCCAAGAACCAACGTAAGTTAACCATCGCTATCAAGCGTGCACGGATCATGGGTCTTTTGCCATTCGTTGCTGAAGACTAATTCGTGAGAGGGTTTAAAATAATTAAAACCTCATAAATACAAATAGGCGTCAAGCATTCGTCTTCTTCGAATGCTTGACGCCTATTTGTGTACTAGCCAAAATTTCTTTATTGTGCTCGGTGGTCAAAGTTAATCTTGGCTAGGATAAAGGCCAGACCGGTCGCAATTAGGCAGTAAATAAGAGAGTTCCAGCCGAGACTCGTCAGCCCCCAGTGCTTAAGAACCTGGCCGGCGCTGATTGAAGCTAATGCAATTCCGACATTGTAAAAGATTGCACTCAGCGTGGAGGCGAGCATGATGGCAGTGGGGTATTTATGGTTGGCGAGGTTGAGAAAAAAGACCTGGATGGGGGAGCCGAAAAGGTTGACGGTGTAGCCGAGGATCACCAACAGCAGGCTTCCGCTCCACCGGTAATTCATGAAAAAACTAAATAGGATTAGTAGGAGTAGGTTGCCGATATAAATTGGCCGCAGGGTCTTAAAACCACCCTTCGCCGCAATTTTCCCGGATGTTTGGCTGGCCAGGATATCGATGACACCAAGAATAAGGAGAAAAATGCTCAGTTGGTTGGCGCTAAAGTGAAGGGCCTGCCGGATTAAGGGACGAATATAGGTGTAGTAGCCATACAGGGTCGCGGCAGCACAAATGACGAAGAAAATGCCAACCCAAACTTGGCGATCTTTCAATAAGACCAGCTGGGTGCGGTAATTACCAGCTTCTCCCGCTAAGTCACGGGGGAGAAATAGCAGGGCAATTAGGGTCGCTAGCGCGGTAATAATGGCGACCATAATAAAGGCGTCTTGCCATCGCCAGTGGTTAGCGATAATGGTACCGATGGGAACCCCGATGACGGATGCAAGGCTAAAGCCAGTGTAGACATAGGCAATTGCCATGGCGCGTTTGCGGGGATCCTGTGTTAACTGATAAGCAATTACCGAAAGGAGCGACTCGATCATCCCCGCAACGGACGCGGTAATGATCCGGGAAAAAAGAAAGATAGGTAGGGTTGGTGAGCAGGCACTCAGGATGGTACCTAGTAGGAAGATAAGTAGCATTCCCATTAGGAGGTAATACTTATTAAAATGGTTGGTTCCCAGGGCCACCAGTGGGGTCACGATGGCGTAAGTCCAGGCAAATGCCGCGACGAGCCAGGAAATCTGTCCCAGTGACTCATGGTAGGTTCCCGCAATTAAGGAAAGGTTCCCGACAACCATAAATTCGTTACATCCCAGCATGAACGAGATGAGGATAAACATCAAAAGTAAGATATGAAATTGATGAGTAGTAAGTTCTTTCACCGTTCGGTCTCCGTGATTCTATAGCGTTCTTATAACTATTTTACAACTGTTAGTAATATATCAAAATAAGCTAAGCCGAACGGCGAGTAAGAAAGGCCCCGCCATCGATGAATGTAAAAGATCATTGATGGCGGGGCCTTTTTAGTTACATAAATAGCTAATTTAAATCTCAGGCTGGGGAACTTCAATCGTGAGGTCGCTAAGGGGGTAAGTACAGCAAAGGTAGAGATAGTGGAACTCACGGTCGGCGGCCCGGCGGTGGTCAAGCTGGTGCGGGGCAAAAACACGACCAGAAACTAACCGGGAGTGACACCACCCGCATTCGCCAGCGCGGCAGTGAGCGGGGGCGGCGATTCCATTTCTTTCGAGTGATTGAAGTAATGTCTGGTTGGTCGGCACGGTAATCGTTTGCCGGTGGTCATTAATTTGCACGGTCAATTGGACTGTTTTGCTAGCGGTACCGGTAGGATAATCGGTGAAATCGTGTGGATCGTGCGCTTCCCCTTGAACTTCTTGGCGAACCCACTTCTGTTCGAGGGGAAGTTTCCGCAGCTCCTGCTTCATAAACCGGTAGAGTCCCTGGGGACCACACATGAAGATCGAATACTGCTCATCGGTCGGTGCGTATTTTTGAATTAAGTCGGCCGTAATAAAGCCATTTTCGTAACCGGGTCGTTGCTCGTCACTCAGGACGTTAATGACCTGTACCCGGTCACAGCGTTGCGTTAACTGTTTAAATTCAGCGTGAAAGAGGATATCGTGAACGGTTCGTGATCCGTATAGGAGGATTAAGCGGCAGTTTTCATCCCCATCGGCAATTGCCTGGGCTAAAGAGTAGAAGGGGGTAATACCACTTCCCCCGGCAACTCCAATGATTATTTGAGCGTCGCGGATTGGTAGGTAGGTAAAATTACCCAGGGGTCCACTAATGGTAAGGGGCGTCCCGACCGGACAATGGTCTAGTAGGTAGTTTGAAGCAATTCCGTTCGGAACCCGTTTAACAGTAATCTGATAGTAACCGTCAAGTGCAGCCCGCGGACGTGAACTAAGTGAGTAGGGGCGGACCAGGTTAGCAGTGTCGGTTTGGAGGCGAACGCTAATATAGGATCCAGCCTGGAAGTAGGCCAATTTAGTGGTTCCCCGTTGCCGATCGGGAACGAGGGTAAAGGTTTTACAGTCTGGTCCCCATTCTTTAATCGCGCTAATTTTAACGTACTGGGCCTGGGGATGAAGGGCCGCAGCAAGTTTCCCCACCGGGAAGCCGGGATTAACCGGCGTGGTTGGAGCGGCCGCGATCACTTGCTGGCGGCGTTTGTTTAACTTAAGAAAGTGAAAACGATTAATTGATTTTAGCTCTGACATTACTGGAAAGCCTCCTTAATGATATTGTTGGCATGCAAGAATCCGTTTGTGTAGCAGTTATTATAACCATCGATATTTTCCGCTGCGGCACTGGTAATCTCAAGGTGGTTAAACATCTGCTCATCGGCCATGTTTAATAACCGGGGAACGATGTTGTCCCAGTCTTGAATCTGGTAACCATAGGGAGAGCCGTTGGGCGTGCCTAAGTACCTGGCGAAGGTAACGTCAGTGGCAAAACTAGCTTCTTCGATATAGGGACGAATGCTAATACCGGTGAACCGCTCGTAGTGGTTGACCCAGTCTTGCATCCGCTTATTTTTTGCTTGGTAATATTCGGCGGGGGAAAGGTTTGCCCAGTATTGCGGATCACCCATTGTGGTGAAGAAGAGCGTGCTAGTTCCCTTAGGTGAGGCATCCGGGACAAAGCAGTTTAGGCAGTTAGCAATGAACGTCCCCTTGTGGTTATGGTTAGTAGCAGCCGCCTGCTTGACGGGATCAAGGTCCTTGAGGATAAAGGTCGAGTAATGTTTGATTCCCAATTCTTCGGCGGACCGGTTTAATCCCAGGTACATAGTTTCCAAGCTGTAGGCAAAAGGACGGGCATTAGTTAGTTTGATGTTCTTTTCTGGTGCTTGGACGTTAGCCGGGAGGAGCTTAGTAATGATGGTGGTTGGCGAGATGTCCGCGACGACGTACCGGCTAAAGATTTTTTGTCCATTAGCTACTACACCGGTCACGGTCTTGCCGCTGTCGTCAAAGAGCAGCTGACTAACAGTGCAGTTATACCAGATGTCACCGTGGTGGCGGTAGATACTGTCAGCCAGGGCAAGTGACATTTCGTGGGACTTGTGTGCTGGCATAGCGGGGCGCTGAACAATATAGTTGTAAAGCATAACAATCATTGTAAAGAAGTCCATTTGGTCCTCGGTACCACCAAGGTAGGACCAGTACGTTTCCATCAAGTGGGCTGCCTTATCAGGGACGCCGAGGGATTTAAATCCTTGACGGGCCGTACAAGCACACATCTTAAGAAAGTCACCGTACTTGGTAAGCAGGGTTAACTTGTTAGGGTGTTCGTTGTTGATATACTGAAGGGCCTCGACGCCCGTTCGACCACAGTCCAAGGCCCGGGCGACACTTTTTCGGCAACCGGGAACCGCCTCTTCCATGGTGTCAAGAAAGTTTGTAATACCAGTGGGGAGGGTAATATCAACCTGGTCAGGAACTAGGATCCGCATTAGCTGGTTTTCGTAGTACCACTTCAGGTGAATACCGTAATGCTCAAATAGTTGCCAAACGGTTCCGGGATGGTCCTGGTCGCCGAGGTCAAATAGCTCGTGGAGGGCTGCCTCAAATTCGAAGCGGCCACGAACAAAGCTGGTCGCCGAACCGCCTGGGAGGTTATGCCGCTCAATTACCAGAGTTTTTAAGCCGGCCTTAGCAGTATTAGCAGCGGCAGATAAACCACCATTACCAGCACCGATAACGATTACGTCATATTGTTTATCCATTGCGCTTCCTTCTTTCATCATTGTGAACGTAGTATCAAGCGATTTACTTATATTTTAGAAAGCGCTTTTTCAAAAGAGAAACAGTAATTTTGTGCTGTTACCACAACAAATTGTTGTAGTGAGATTGAGGCTGGTATAGAGTAAAGGGGGAAGGGGGTAGTTCAGTGCAAATACAGATGTTACGATCATTTTTGGAACTGGCTAAGAGCGAAAGTATTTCTGAGTGTAGCCAGCGGTTAAACATTAGTCAGCAGGGACTGAGTCGTCAGCTGAATGCAATGGAGCGGGAATTAGGAATTACGTTATTTGATCGTTCCCACCAAGGGATCCGATTAACCGCGGCTGGTCGGACAGCGGTCCCGTTATTTGCCCGCGTAGTTACGGACTACCAGGCCGGGCTTAATCAGTTAGCCGTTTATCATCGGCCGGGTGCGACTAAGCTACGAATTTTTGTTTGTCCAGGAATTAAACAGTCCTTGGGATTAGACTTCTTTTTCCGTTTTCAAGAGGAACACCCCCAGCTTAAGTTGGATTTGCAGTTTGCTGAAGACGACCGTTGTGAAAAAGCGTTATTAAGTGGTGATGCCGATGCGGCTTTTTTAGACTGGCCCCATCATCCGGCGGCCTTTCACCGTCAGTTAGTGGTAAAGAGCCACCTTGTTGCGGTAATGAAGGCCGATAACCCATTAGCGAAGTCGTCACCGCTAAGCATGCAGCAACTAGCGGGGGTTCAAGTTTACTTTCCTGACGAAAGTAACTATATGAGCCAACGTTTTCGCAAGCATTGGCCACAATTTTATTCCACAATGAAGATCCCCTTCTCATCGAATGACTACGATACCTTTTACCGTCTGCCGATGTATTTAGGCGGGGTGGCCCTCACCTTTCGTTTTCTTTGCCACCAGCTAGAAAAGGAACTGGTGGCGGTACCGATTAAGGAGAGAAGTTTTGTCGAAATCTTCTTTTGCTGGCGAAAAGAAACGGCGCCCTCCCCAGCATTGCGGTTACTAGCTAACTACCTAACGGCACACGTTCACATGGTCGAAACCGGCTAACGTTTACGGAATGGTCTGGCAGGTAAGAACTATCGTGATTAAATTCTCAATAAGGTTTGTTGCCGTCTGATGTGATATGATAGATCTATCCAGGGAAAATGGGGCCACTATGACCCAATTTGGGAGGATTACTATGCAAAAGTTTTTCAGTCGTGAAAACTGGGCGTTTTACTTTAAACACCCGGCCGTCCGCTGGAATGTCTGCTATTTGCTATTATTAACCATCATTAGCCTCTGCTTTGCCTTTACCTTTAACTGGGTAAGCGGCATAGTCGTGTTCGTGATTGCATTGGTGGGTGGCGTGGCAAGTATCAAACGCCTTCGTCGCCTAGTCATCGATGCTAACGAGTACTTAAACCATTTAATGTATCAGATTAAGCAGGGTCAACAAGAGGCCCTTTTGGAAATGCCATTAGGGATGATCATGCTTAATCAACGAAATGAAGTTGAATGGATTAACCCGTACATGGCCCGTTATTTTACGATCGAACGGGTTGTGGGTAAGCCACTATCAGAAGTTGACCAGGGGCTTGCTAAGGTGGTCGAGCAACATGCAGATGATAAGAAAGCCCAGGTAGTCTCATGGCGAAACCGGCAGTTTGAATGTCTGGTTCAAAAGCAAAACCGGGTAGTCTACCTGATGGACGTCACGAAATATGAACAGATTAGCAAGCGGTTTAAGCAGGAACAGATTTTCCTGGGGAATATTTATCTCGATAACTATGATGAATTGATCCAGGGGATGAGTGATTCCGACGTGTCCAACCTCCACAACTACGTTACTTCGGAGATTAATAAGTGGGCGACGGAGAACCACCTACTAATGAAAATTATCGATGATGATAACTACCTTATTATCGGACACCAGCAGTCGCTAGGTGTCCTTGAGCAGAAGAAGTTTAAGATTCTAGATATTATTCGAGAAAATACGTCTCAGCAAAATTCACCGGTCACCCTCAGTGTCGGAATTGCCTATGGTGAAAATGACCTGGTTAAGCTGGCAGATACCGCCCAGGACAACCTTGACTTGGCACTCGGGCGTGGTGGTGACCAGGTGGTTGTCCGTTCTAAGGATCAGCCGGCCCGCTTCTATGGCGGAAAGACGAACCCGATGGAGAAGCGAACCCGGGTACGGGCCCGGATGATTAGTCAGGCACTGAAGGAATTAATTGACCAGGCTGACCAGCTCTTTGTAATGGGGCACCAGAAGCCTGATATGGACTCACTGGGGGCCTGCCTAGGAATTCGGCGGATCGCCGAGATGAATGATAAGGAATGCTGGATCGTGGTCGATAATGAGCACCAGCACTCTGATATTCAGCGGTTAATGCAAGAAATTGATAACTACCAGAGTATTAAGGACCACATCATTTCGCCAAGTACGGCGCTGGAAAAGGCGACTGACAATAGTCTGCTGGTAATGGTTGATCATGCTAAGAAGAGTATTACCATTTCACCAGAACTCTATGATAAACTGCAAAACCGGCTAATCATCATTGACCACCACCGGCGGGGCGAAGAATTCCCTGAGAACCCACTGTTGGTATACATCGAGCCGTATGCTTCATCGACCTGTGAGTTGATTACCGAAATGTTTGAGTACCAACCACGGGAAGGAGAAGGGCTGAATAAGCTAGAAGCAACGACGATGTTGACGGGAATCCAAATCGATACCAAGTCCTTTACCAAGAGCGCCGGAACCCGAACCTTTGACGCGGCGAGTTACCTACGTTCGGCGGGAGCGGACGGGCTGATGATCCAGTCCTTTATGAAGGAGGATCCGCACAGCTTTATGCAACGCAACCACCTCTTGGCCCGGGCGGAGATCAGTAACCAGATTGCCATTTGTACTGGTGAAGAGGACCGTTATTATGACTCAGTCACCACGGCGCAGGCGGCCGATATGCTCTTACAAATTTCGGGCGTCGATGCCTCATTTGTAATTACCAAGCGGTCCAATGATGAAGTGGGAATTTCGGCCCGGTCGATGGGTGACTTTAACGTTCAAGTTATAATGGAGAAGATGGGTGGCGGTGGTCACTTGGCCAACGCGGCTACCCAGATTAGTGGTCAAACGATTGCGGAAGTTAAGCAGACGTTGCTTAATATTCTCAACCAGCAGGACACCGCTAAGGATGAAGAACAAACAGAGGAGTGACAGTAATGAAAGTTATTTTTACACAAGATGTTCGTGGACGCGGTAAGCGGGGACAAGTCAAGGAAGTTCCTGACGGTTACGCACAAAACTACCTGATTAAGCGGGGCCTGGCTAAGCAAGCAACGAAGGCGGCAATGAGCCAATTAGCCGGTCAAAAGCGGGCTGAAGAAAAGCACGCGGAAGCAGAACTAGCAGAAGCAAAGCGGGTTAAGAAGGTCCTAGAAGACGACAAGACCGTTGTTGAACTGAGCGGAAAGGCCGGTACTGATGGCCGGATGTTTGGTTCAATTTCAACGAAGCAAATTGCGACGGCCTTGGCTAAGCAATACAAGGTTAAGATTGACAAGCGCAAGATTGAATTGGCAGCGCCAATCAAGGCCTTGGGTTACGTTAATGTACCGATTAAGTTACACCCAGAAGTAACCGCCGAAATTCGTGTTCACATTGCGGAAAAGTAGGTTAATTAGTAATTCAAAGGAGCGGTATCGTCATGGATAATGCACCGATACAGGAAGAACCACGCGATCTTGAAGCTGAAAAAGCAGTTCTTGGAGCTGCTTTTTTAAGTAAGAACGCGTTGGGCGATGCAATGGAATATCTGGAGCCCCGTGACTTTTACCGGCGGGCTCACCAGATTATTTTTGAAAAGATGGTTGACCTCTACGAGGATGACCAACCGATCGACCCAATCACGATGAACAGCGCCTTGCAAAAGGATAACCAGACGGAAAATGTGGGGGGCCCGACCTATATTGCGGAGTTAGCATCCTCAGTTCCGTCCGCGCGGGACGTTGGCTACTACGCTAAAATTGTCCATGATAAGGCGACCCGGCGCCGGTTGATTGAAACGGCGACGAAAATTATTAACGAAGGGTACGCTGATAACCAGGGAATTGATGACCTGCTGGATTCGGCCGAACGGGGAATCATGGAGGTATCCGAGGGGAGCAACCAGACCGACTTCAAGAAAATTTCGTCAGTACTGGATGAATCCCTGGCCCACATCGATGAGTTATCGCAAAAGAAGACCGACGTTACGGGTCTGAAGACGGGTTACAAGCAGCTTGATGAAATGACGACGGGTCTGCATAAGGACGAGTTAGTAATTCTGGCTGCCCGGCCGGCCGTTGGTAAGACGGCGTTTGCGTTAAACATCGCGCAAAACGTGGCGACCCGGACAAACGAGGACGGCCAGCGGACCACGGTTGCTATCTTTAGCCTTGAAATGGGCGCCGAGTCCCTGGTTAACCGGATGCTTTGTGCAGAGGGGAATATCAATGCCAACCACCTCCGAACTGGTCAACTAACACCCGAAGAGTGGGAAAGTATGTATATGGCAATGGGGACCCTCTCCAATGCACAGATTTACATCGACGATACGCCGGGAATTAAGGTTGCCGAAATCCGGGCCCGTTGTCGGCGCCTGGCAAAGGAAAAGGGTAATTTAGGCCTGATCGTCATTGATTACCTCCAGCTAATTGAAGGTAATAATCCGGACAACCGGCAGCAAGAAGTTTCCGAAATATCCCGGCAGTTAAAGAAGCTGGCCAAGGAACTAGAGGTACCGGTAATTGCCCTCTCCCAGCTATCACGGGGAGTCGAACAGCGGCAGGATAAACGGCCGGTGCTGTCCGATATTCGTGAGTCGGGGTCCATCGAACAGGATGCCGATATCGTCGGTTTCCTCTACCGTGATGACTATTATGAGCATGAGGGCGACGATGATGAGCAAAACGGTGGTGGCGCCCAACAAGAAGATGATGATGACGCTGCAAACGTTAGTGAAGTCGAAGTAATTATTGAAAAGAACCGTAGTGGTCCGCGGGGAACCGTCAAACTCTTATTTGCTAAGTCATATAACAAGTTTGCTTCGGTCGCGTATGTCCCTGAAGATCACCAGTAGAATAACGATCGTAGTAGCTGAAGCTGGGAAGAAAGTTTTCCGGCCTCAGCCTTGTTGTCTATTACGCAATCGTCACGAAGGGTAAGTGGCACGCTTGGCAGTTCAGTCATTTTGGGGGTGGCCGACGTGGAGAAGACAAGTGGTATTAAGCTCAAGTGGCTGTTAATCAGTATGTTTATCAGTAGTATCGGTAATAGTTTTGTCTGGCCGCTGACGACTATTTACATGCATGACCAGCTTCATGAATCCTTGACAATGTCAGGGATTGTCCTGCTTTTCTACTCGGGTGCGAACGTAGTTGGTAGCTATATCAGTGGCCTGTTGTTTGACCGCCATAATCCGCACTGGTTGCTCTTAGGTGGAACGGTGATTGCTACGGCAGTGATTGCCTTTCTGATCTTTTTTAATGGCTGGCCAATTTATGCGGTTCTCCTGACGGCGATTGGTTTTTTTAACGGCTGGATCATCACGCTGATTAACTCTTATGCCACCAAGATTAGCCAGGATGGGCGCTACGTTTTTAGCATGCTTTACTTTGCTAGTAACTTGGGGATGGTGATTGGAACCACGATTGTGGGCCCCCTTTACCAGTATGCTAACGGTAATGTCGGACCGCTATTTTCAATTACAACTGCCTTTTACCTGATTCTCTCAGGGATTGCCCTCTTCTGCTTTAACGATGTGGTTAAGGAACCCGGGACGAGGACGGCCCAGCAGGGGAGTCGTGCCAGCTCACCCCTTCCCCGGGCCAACCTTTGGATTTGCTGGACCTTTTTTATCAGTCTCTGTGTTATTTGGACAATGTATGAGCAGTGGTCGAGTAACCTCTCCGTCTTTATGACTGAACAGGGGATTTCCATGACTAAGTACAGCCTCTTATGGACGATTAATGGGGTCTTAGTGGTAGTTTCCCAGCTGGTTCTTTCCTGGCTAAGCCGCTGGTACAACAACCCCTACCTGTTGGTATATATCGGAACGTTAACCATTGGCCTCTCCTTTGTGCTACTGTTAGCGGCTAAGTCGTACGGTTGGTACGTCCTTGCAATGATTGTTTTAACGATTGGTGAAGCGACGGTTATCCCGACGATGCCAGCAATCGTCAATAGTCTGTCACCGGTTGCGGTTAAGGGAAAGTACCAGGGGATTCTCAATGCCTATTCGTCACTAGGGAAGGCAATCGGTCCCCTCTTTGGTGGACTAGTCATCGGTGCCTTTTCCTACCGCTTCTTGTTTATCGTCTGTGCAGGCGCAATTTTCCTAGTTGAGCTAGTGATTTTACTGGTGGTCCTGTTAAAACGTCCGCAAACCAAACGCTACTAGGAAATAGTGAAAAATAAATTACTTAAGCAGTTAGTGAGATAAGCCCCACTAACTGCTTTTTTATTGATTAGACCGGCCTTTATTAGGTTTATAGATGAAAATATTATCATACGTTAAGTTTAAAGTTTCACAAGTATTTTCGGTAATTAGACATACTCTAAGTAAGTGTGTAACAATCTTGTATCTATTAGTAAGTAAATAAAACCTAACATCCCTAACACTTTGTGATAGTTTAAACATTGTAAAGCGTTTGCAATTATTTAAGGAGATGGATTGTGATGAAAATCAAAGCTGCTGTTGTAGATAAGAAAGGCGCAAAGTTTGATATTCGTGACGATGTTGAGTTGGCCGATATGCAGGCCGACGACCTCCAAGTGCACATGGTTGCTACTGGGATTTGCCACTCTGATGAAGCCCTCCGGAAGGGTGACGCAGAGATTGGTTACCCAATCATCCTTGGTCACGAAGGTTCCGGGATTGTTGAAAAGGTTGGCCCAGAAGTTAAGGACTTCAAGCCTGGCGACCACGTTATCCTGTCATTCTACGGCTGTGGTAACTGCATTAACTGTTTGAAGGGTAAGCCAACTAAGTGCTTGAACTACGCCGCTAACAACCTTTCCGGTGTTCGTCCTGACGGTAGTGCCCACTTCACTGAAAATGGTCACCAAGTTGACGACATGTTTGACCAATCATCATTCACTACCACCACGGTTGTTCGTGAACGGAACGCGGTTAAGGTACCTAAGGATCTTGACCTGCGGAAGCTTGGTCCTCTGGGCTGTGGTTACGTAACTGGCTCTGGGACGGTCTTCAACACCTTGAAGCCAGAACCAGGTTCCACCATTGCTGTAACTGGTACTGGTGCCGTTGGTCTGGCCGCAATGATGGCTGGTAAGATTTCTGGCTGCACCAAGGTTATCGCTGTTGACCGGGTTCCAGAACGGTTGAACCTTGCCAAGGAATTAGGTGCTACTGATGCCATTAACACCAACGACGAAGACATGGTTAAGGCTATTCAAAAGTTAACTGATGGTAAGGGTGTTGACTACATCGTTGATACTACTGGTGTTACTAAGGTAATGGAAGATGCCATCCAAGCCTTAGCTCAAGGTGGTGTTCTGGCCGCCATTGCCGTTACTGCACAACACATTGACGTTAACACTTGGAATGACCTTTGCCCTGCTGACCGGACCATCATTGGTGTTAACATGGGTGACTCAATTCCACAAGTTGACATTCCACGGTTGATTGAATTCTACAAGCTCGGCATGTTCGACTTCGACAAGACCGAAAAGTTCTATGACTTCGATCAAATTAACGAAGCTAATGCTGACTCTGTATCTGGTAAGACGATTAAGCCAGTACTGGTTATCGACAAGGACTACAAGCCAGGCGAATAATTGAGTTAGTTAGTAAAGTTGGTTTAAGGCATTTACTTAGTATGCTTGAAAGGAAGCAATAAAATGGCTACGCCACATTACAAGATGTACATTAATGGTAAGTTTGTTGATACGGACTCCGGTAACAAGATTACCGTCATCAGTCCAAATGACGAATCCGTTTTAGGGACGGTTCCAAGTGCAACGGTTGAAGAAACCCAACAAGCAATTGATGCTGCCACGGAAGCCGAAAAGACTTGGCACCGGGTACCTGCACCAACTCGTGGAATGTACCTCCACAAGCTAGCAGAAGAAATTCGTAAGGACCCCGAACCATGGATTAAGAATCTGCAAGTCGAACAAGGGAAGATTCGTTCACTAGCAGAAACGGAAGTCAACTTTACGGCTGACTACTTTGACTACATGGCTGCTACTGGTCGGACTTACAAGGGTGAAGTAATCCAATCCGATAATAAGGACGAAACAATTTTGCTAAAGCGGATGCCAATCGGTGTAATTGCCGGAATCCTACCATGGAACTTCCCATTCTTCCTGATTGCGCGGAAGATGGCTCCAGCTTTGGTAACTGGTAACACAATTGTACTGAAGCCAAGTTCTGACACCCCAATTGGTGCACTTGAATTTGCTAAGCTCTGTGACAAGGTTGGTATCCCAGCCGGGGTTGTTAACTTTGTTACTGGACCTGGTTCGGTTGTTGGGAACGAACTTTCCAAGAACCCAAAGGTCGGCATGGCTAGCTTAACTGGTTCTGTGGGCGCTGGTAAGCGGATCATGTCTGCTGCTGCTGAGCACATTGGTGAAGTTTCACTTGAACTTGGTGGTAACGCACCAGCAATCGTTTGTGATGATGCGGACTTGGACGAAGCCGTTAGTGACATTGTCAACTCACGGTACGACAACAACGGTGAGCTTTGCAACAACGTTCAACGGGTTTACGTCCAAGAAGACATTGCCGATGAATTTATGAAGAAGCTGACGGCGGCTGTTAAGCAGATTACCGTTGGTGACACGGCTAAGAACCCAAAGATTGGCATGGGTCCACTGATCAACAAGGCTGCTTTGGAAAAGGTTGACAGCCAAGTAAAGCAAGCCGTTAAGGAAGGCGCCAAGGTTGTTCTTGGTGGTAAGCCAGTTGACGGCAAGGGCTTCTTCTATGAACCAACTATCCTAACTAACGTCAAGCAAGATGGCTCTGCTATCCAAGACGAAATCTTCGGCCCAGTTCTCCCAGTGATGACCTTCAAGACTCTGGACGAAGCCGTTGACATGTGCAACGATAGTACGATGGGTCTGACTTCTGGTATCTTCACCAAGAGTCTTGACCGGGCTGCCTACGCAGTTAATGAGATCCAGGCTGGTGAAACCTACGTTAACCGGAACTACTTCGAAGCAATGCAAGGTTACCACGCTGGTGTTAAGGAATCTGGTATTGGTGGTTCTGATGGTATGCACGGCATCCTCGAATGCACTGATACGAAGGTTGTTTACATCCAACGTCACCCAGAAAACATCTAAACAGTACGCATAAGCTAAGTATCTCCTAACGGACGGGAGCGAGACAGAAGTCGGTTATGACTTCGTCTTCGAGCCCCCGCGAGTACAAATAGGGGTCCAGAGTTCGACCTTTGCCGGACTTTGGACCCCATTTGTGTACCGCGTTATTCGCCTTTAATCCATATAAAGGGACTTATGTCACAGCCCCGATTTATGGTTAGATCAAAATTTCCCGGGAAATTAAAGTTCGTTAGCAACGATGTTGGTTTGATCCTTCAGCTTGTCATGGTCCAACTCATCCAGGTTCTTGGCGGTAACAACACCAGCTAGGATAGAGTCGTTAACGTTTAGTGCAGTCCGGGCCATGTCAATGATCGGGTCAATTGCGATGAGGACACCCATGACAGCAACGGGGAGGTTTAAGGTTCCCAGGACCATCAGAGTGGTGAAGGTGGCACCCCCACCAACACCAGCGACCCCGAAGGAGGAAATAACGTCGATGGCGATTAAGGTCAGGATAAATTGCCAGGAAGTTACACTAATACCAGCGGTTGGCGCAATAATTGCCGCAACCATTGAAGGGTAAATTCCGGCACAGCCGTTTTGACCAATCGTCAGACCGAAGCTTGCCGCAAAGTTAGCAACTGACGAGCTGACACCAAGCGAATCCCGTTGGATTTTAACGTTAAGCGGTAAGGTACCAGCACTCGTCCGTGAGGTAAAGGCAAAGACGAGTGCGGGCCAGGCCTTCTTGTAGTAGGTAACCGGGTTAATCCGGTTGGCCATTAAAATCAGGGTGTGGACGATAAACATGATGATGATCGCCACATAGGCAGCGACGATAAAGGTACCGAGCTTGGCGATAGAGGCAAAGCTACTCGTTGCGGTAGCCTTAACCATCAGTGTAAAGATACCGTAAGGGGTTAACTCTAAGACCATCTTAACCAGCCGGCTGACAATCCCTTGGAGGGCGTCAATTCCCTTGGCAAAGATCCGGGCCTGGTCTGGCTGACTGTTGCGTAGGCCGAGGTAGGCTACCCCGACCATTAGTGAGAAGATCACGACGGCAATCGTACTAGACGAGCGGGTGCCGGCAAAGTCAGCGAAGATGTTTGTCGGCAAGAGGTTCGTGATTTGCTGGGGGAGGGTAAGCCCCTGGAGGGTTGCCTGGTGAGACTTAATGGCGCTTAAGGCCGTCGAGTCAGCAGCCATTCCCTTGATAAAGCTGGCCCCTTGTAAGTGGAAGATGAGGACGCTGACGATACCGATCAAGGACGCGACCGCCGTGGTCGAAAGGAGGATGCCGAGTACGTTGGTGGTCATCCGCTTAAGGTTTGTCCGGGCCGTCAGCCGGGTAAAGGCGCCGACTAACGAGACGAAGACAAGGGGGATTACCAACATCTGGAGTAAGGCGATGTAGCCATTACCGACAATGTTAATCCAGTCGATTGCGTTAGTGACGGTTTTACTGGTGGGACCATAAATTAATTGGACTGCACCACCGCCAATAATTCCTAAAACTAGGGCTAAGAGGACCAGTTTGGTAAAGCCCCAGTGCCGCCGGTGGAGGTAAATCATCCCCGCCATGATCGCGGCGGCGATAATAACGATTAATAGTGTTTGCATTTTAATGCTCTCTTTCTGTATTGAACGTGATGAAATAATAGCCGAGTTTAGTAAACAAAAAAAGAGTTCCCAGTGCGCGCACTCTGAGAACTCTTTTAGGTAATTTAATTAAACGGGGGACTACTTGTTAGTCGTGCCGTTTCCTTGCAGAGTAATCTGTGGGTAACGCAAAAAACATGTTGGCATTAGCACAACATGGACAACAAGTAGTTACTTGGGCAAAAATTGCGTTAGTCATTGTGATTACTCCCTTCATTTCTAAACTCGGCTTAAATATAACCCGCTAGTTACTTTTTGTCAATAAAGAAAATTCGCCCAAACCACCAAATTAGGTATAGGATGGTGGTAATGAATTAAGGAGGTTATGAAATGAATACTAAACAATACCGGTATAATAGTGATAATTTTAATATTAAGACTGCCCCGACCTTTGCGAAAGATTCTAGTGATGAATTGAAAAAGATCAAAAAGCAGATCAAGAAGAACCTCAAGCATATCCGGGAAGCCCAAAAGAAGATGTACGCCCGGCGTCATTACAGCATTTTGGTTGTTTTCCAGGCAATGGATGCCGCGGGGAAGGACAGCATGATTTCCCATATCTTTTCCGGTGTTAACCCGGTTGGTTTTCGGGTTGCTAACTTTAAGCAACCAACTGCTAGGGAATTACGGCATGACTACCTCTGGCGGATTAACCGGGAGCTGCCGCTACGGGGTGACATCGGGGTATTTAACCGTTCCTACTACGAAGATGTTTTAGTGACCCGGGTTCACCCGGAGATTATTCTCAACAGTAATTTACCCGAAATTAACTCGCTCGCTGACGTTAATAACCACTTCTTTGAGAAACGCTACCAGGATATTCGGGAATACGAAAAGTACCTTTCCCGGAACGGCTACGTTGTTTTGAAATTCTTCCTGCACGTTTCCAAGGAAGAACAGAAGAAACGGTTCCTGGCCCGGATTGATACACCGGAAAAGAACTGGAAATTCTCGGCAGCCGATATTCGGGAACGGCAATACTGGGATGACTACCAACGGGCCTATGAGAAGGCAATCAACGCAACCGCGACAAAGGAAAATCCGTGGTACGTGGTTCCTTCTGATGACAAGTGGTACTCCCGCCTGATCGTATCGGATATTTTGACTAAGCGGATTGAACAATTACCGCTGGCCTATCCAGAAGTAACCGCCCAGCAGAAGCAGGAATTGGCCAGTGCCCGCCAGCAGTTACTGGATGAAAAATAATATTTAAAACGAAAAAGACGAGGAATTAATTCGGTTCTACAATTTTAAGTACTGATGGATTTAACATCAGTACTTATTTTGGTT
>NZ_JBJEEL010000051.1:0-7267 GCF_051873035.1 Limosilactobacillus sp. | reverse complement strand
TAGGTCACGAAGAGCTTCGACCGATCGATCGTTGCGGGATCGATCGTAAAGCCGCCCCCCTGCATTGCGTAAACGATGTGGTCGGTAATTACTTCTAAAAGGGGGTGGTTCATCCCGTGGTGTTCAACCGGCAAGCGCTTGACAGTCGCCCCATTAGCCATGGCGAAGAGCTCATGACCGAGGCCAATGGCAAAGAGTGGGATTCGTTCTTCCACTTCCCGGATCATCGTGAGAACTGAGGCCTTGAGCTTGGTGGGATCCCCGGGACCGGTCGACAGGACCACACCATCCGGATCCAGGCGCAGGATTTCGTCCGTAGTGGCCGTATACGGGAGAACCGTCACGTTACACTTCCGCCGACTAAGCTGCCGCAGGACCCCGTTTTTGAGGCCAAAGTCGATAACCACGACACTCTTGCCGACTCCCGGGTTAGGATAGGGCTTGGGCGTTGCCACCTGGGCAACCTGCTGGCTGGTCAGAACCGTGGCATGTAGCTGGTCAAAAGCGTGGTCATCGGGCACCGGGACAATACTACCCTTCAGGGGCTTTTGGGCCGCCCGTAGTTTATGGACAATCGCCCGGGTGTCCACGTTAGTGATCCCGGGAATATTCATCTGCTTGAGGTACTGGTCCAAGGTGAGCCGCCGGACGTTGTTAGTGGCAACGTTGGACAGCGACCGGACCACTACCCCTTTTACGGTGGGCACAATCGTTTCATAGATGTTCCGCTGGATCCCGGCACTGCCGATGTTGGGCTGGGTGAAGGTTAGGATCTGGTTATTATAAATCTGGTTAGTGATGATTTCTTGGTAGCCGGTCATACTGGTATTAAAAACCACTTCGCCAAAGGTAACGGCGGGTGCACCGAAACCGTCACCGGCAAAAACCGAGCCATCTTCAAATATGAGGTAGCGTGCTGCCATTGAAACTCCCCCTCTGTGGCATGCTCATTAATTCACTCTTCAATTATAAACGAGTTTGGTAATTCTGTTAATTAGAATCTACCCGATCCAAGTGATCCAGCATCTGCTGAAAGTAATCGGGTAGCGGTGCCGTAAACAGGAGTTGCTTGCCGGTCCGCGGGTGCTTAAAGCCGAGCTCGCGGGCGTGAAGGTACTGCCCCTTCCCCGGCAAAGTTTTCTTCGGACCGTATAAGGGGTCCCCAGCAAGGGGGTGGCCAATTGACTTCATGTGTACCCGGATCTGGTGGGTCCGGCCCGTCTCCAGGCGGCAGGAAACTAAGGTGTAGTGGCGGTAACGCTTCAATACCTTAAAATGGGTAACCGCGTGCCGACCATCGGCCACAATCGCCTGCTTCTTCCGGTCTTTACGAGACCGGCCGATGGGGGCGTCAATCGTGCCGCGATCCTGCTTAATCACCCCATGGACTAGGGCTACGTACTCCCGCTGGTTGGTCTTCGCCTTTAGCTGGGCCGCCAGTGACCGGTGGGCCAGATCGTTTTTGGCAACCATTAAGAGGCCGGACGTATCCTTATCAATCCGGTGGACAATTCCCGGACGGTATTCCCCGTTAATCGTCGAAAGCGGGCTGTGGTATAACAAGGCATTGACCAGGGTATGGTTGGGGTGGCCAGGCGCTGGGTGGACGACCATCCCCTGCGGCTTATTGACCACCAGGACGTCATCATCTTCGTAGACGATATCGAGGGGAATATTTTCCGGCGCCAAGTCAATCTTTTGGGGTGCTTCCGGCGTGATTGCCACCTGGTCCCCCACCATTAGCTTATGCTTGGGTTTGACCGGTTGACCGTTAACCGTGACGTGACCGTCTTCCACCCATTTTTGGATTTGCGAGCGGGAGTACTGGTCAAAGTGGTGACCCAGCACCTTATCGATCCGGCCGGTCAAGGACTGGTCAACCGTTAATTCTAATTTCTTTTCCATTACGCTTCTTCCTCTCGGATAAAGATAATCAACAGCCAAATCACCCCAACCGTCAGGCAGCAGTCCGCCACGTTAAAGACCGGAAAGTTCACCGGTAATAGTTCGAACATGTCAACCACGTAGCCATTTTGCAAGCGGTCAATGAAGTTGCCGATCGTCCCGGCCAGGATTAACGTCAAGGGCCATAAGAGGCGACCCTGCCGGCGCCAGCGGTAAAAGAGGTAGCCGATGACGACTATGGCGACCAGCGTGACCAGGGTGAAGAACCACTGCTGCCCTTCAAGGATGCTCCAGGCCGCCCCGTCATTCCGGAGGTTGGTCAGGGCGAGGAGGTGGGGAATAAACTGTTGACTGGCGTTTAAGGCAATGTGGGCGCTGATCCAGTGTTTGACCAGCTGGTCGACCCCCACCAAAACAGCAGCTACAATAAGGTATCCAAAGATTGGCACTAGTGGTCCCCCTTTGCACGTTGCCGGCGGAGGAGGTCAGCCAGCCGGTTAACGGTCCGCTGGGAGAAGGTAAAGCTCAGAACTTCCCCATTGACTGTCATTGTCATCGTATGTTTAGTAAAATGGGGTTGCCGAATGTCGGCTAACGGGATTACGAGGTAGTCCTTTTGTAAAAGCCGGCTGAAGGTTAACTTGGAAGGCGTGACTAGGACTGTCCGCCGCTTCACCTCAAAGAATACCAGGGCGGCAAAAATGATAAAAAGTACTGCAGTGATCCACTGGAAGTGCGTGATTTCTAGCCAAACTACCAGGCCCGCAATAAAAATTAAAAAGGTCCAGCACCAGCTGATGATCGCTCCCGTAAGGTCGGGTTGGTAAAAGTAACGGGTTTCTTCTTCCATTGTTTGTCAAACATCCTTTCAACGATAATAAGTGAGGTAATTTTAATGCTTAAATTGTATACTGACGCTGCCACCAAGGGTAATCCGGGGCCAACGGGGCTGGGGGCCTTGGTTCTCGCCGACCACCAGCAATTTCAACTAACTAAGACCCTCCCTCTGGCAGATAACCACCAGGGCGAATTTGCTGCGGCTACTTTTGGCTTTGAATATCTCATCCAGCACTTTCCGGATGAACGAACGGTCCTATTCTACACCGATAGCCGCCTGCTTAGTGACGCAATTGGGAAAAATTATACAAAACATTACCAAGCCGAACTGGCCCGGCTCAATGAATTGATCGCCCACTTTTCAACGGTGGTGACGCAGTGGATCCCCGACCGGGAAAACGGCGGGGCCCACCATCTGGCTAACCAGGCCTTAAAAAGTCTGGAATAAATCCTGTCTTAGTATAACAGAAGCGGCCGCGGGCCAAAAGGGCTGGCCTTTAAGCAGGGTTCGCCCTACAATAGTTTTAGTACGTAAATGGGAGGATTTTCGTTGTGAAAAAACAGTCAACCACAATTATTTCAATTATTCTAATTATCCTGGTAGCGATCTTTGCGATTGCCAACACGGCTTCCGTGGAAGTTAACCTACTGGTAACCAAGTTCCACACGCCGCTGATCATTCTCATCCTGGTCTGCCTGCTAATCGGGGCGCTGATCATCTACCTCTTCTCCTTATCCACCCACCTCAAGCAGGATAAGGAATTAAAGGCCCTGCGCCAGAGCAAGGCTGATCCTAAGCAAGTTGCCAAGCTAACCAAGCAAAATAAGGACTTGCTCAAGGAAAACGCCGCTTTGAAGGAGGCCAATGCCCGGCTCGCCAAGGCCGCGACCCCGGCCCAGGGTGACAGCAATCAAAGTAGCACTAAGTAAGAAAAACGTGTTAGCGGAATGTTGGCTAACACGCTTTTTATTTGGAAATTGTCTAGTTTTCTTTCGTGTCGCTGGGCCGATAAAACGTTATCCCCATAAAGCAGGACAATGCTATTTATACACGTATAAAGAACGTATATAATAATTAAAATGTCTTAAGAAGTTTCTTAAACATCGTAATAGTTGGTCAACTTAGGAGGATTATAATGGACAGTATTAAAGTATTTCCGATTATTATTACCGAAAATAAGGATAATTCTGCTTACCCTTACTTTGTTGAAATTCCTGACCTTGATGGGATGACCGAGGGACAATCGATTGCTGATGCGATCAAAATGGCGAAAGACTATATCGGTACTTACTCTCTTGAAAATTCGCTACCAAAGTCAAACACCAATCTCCCATCCGTCCAAGGTGATGCCATTGCAACCCTCGTGACCGTTAACGTTTCGGAATACAAGCGCAAGCACGATAATAAGGTAGTTAAGAAAACCATCACCATCCCCAACTACTTGAATGAGTTGGGTAAGGAAAATAATATTAACTTTAGTGAAGTAATGACCGCAGCACTGAAGAAAAAACTAAATGTTTAAACAGTTAAGAGCGCAGGAGCTACTATCAGTTCCCACGCTCTTTTTAGTTATTATTCTCCTATTCATAATAGCCAGCATAGCCATTGGTACCATCAACCCAGGCTTTGCGACCATCAAGAACTGTTTCACACCACTGGTGGGTGTATAAGTTTTCGTTAACGTGACGGTAGGAGTATCCGAGGCCATTGAGGACCAGCCCCATTGCCCGGGTACCACCGGCACACGAGAATTCATGGGCGATAAAGACGCCATATGGCTTGTTGTAGTACGGTCCCGACATGGTGTAGCGACCGTCATTGCAGAAGGCATTAACATACCGGGCCGCCTGTGCCACTTGGGCTAGCTGGGTCGTCTTAACTGGACCTACCAACTGGGCAATTAATTGAGCCACGTGTTCTGGACTATCGGTTGGGATTCGGTAGGCATTGCCCGCCCGGTCATAGAGATAATCCCCCTGCTTATATGGGACATTCAAAGCCCGGTTACCAATCCACTCTTGGGAATAGTGCCCTTCACCATTACTACTATCGCTGTACCGACTAATGATCCGGATAATGTGGTTGTTGTCAAAGGCATCATCAGGAACCTCAAAAGTAGTGCTGAACCGGGCCCGGTTAGCGTTTAGAATATCGCTGTTTGCCCGGGCGACATCCGGACTAGCAATGTTGGTAACTTCTTTCCGCGCCAGCTCACGGTTCGTCGTGCCGTCATAGAGGATGATGAAGTGGTGTGGATAAAGTGCCGCCATATCATCCGCGTGCCAACCAGCCACATCCAGGTAATTAGTAACTGAATAAATCGAATCGCCTTGTTCATAGGACAGCGTGTCTAGCCAGGCCGCCTGCTTTTCATGAAGATCAATGGTGTTGTTAAACCACTGGTCAACATGGTGACCCTCACCGTAGTTCGGATCATCACTGTACCGGCTAAGCAAGACTAGCCGGTGGCCAAGTTCGTTTGGAGAAATGTTAAATGTAGCACTGAAGCGAGAGTGGTCAGCATTGGCGATATTACCAAAGCCATTCTGCGCTACGTCCGCGCTGGCCGTCGTGGCAACTTTCTTCCGACCGATTTCACGGCCTAGTGTTTGGTCAAATAGGATCAGGTAATGGTTCGGTAGCATGGCGGAAGCATCCGCCGCGTGCCAGCCAGAAGCAACTACCTGCCAGCCATTTAAACCAAAGCGGTCCAGGCAGCCAGCTTGTTGGTTACCAATCGTTAATGGCTGGTTATTAAAGTAGTAGTCGGAGTAGTTGCTGTTGCCATCCTGAGAACCACTATAGCGACTAATCAAGACCAGCTGGTTATTGAGCATCGCTGGTGTCAGGTCAAAACTAACATTAAAGCGTGCCCGGTTAGAGTTAGCGATCAGTGGCATGGCACGGCGCACGTCCGCGCTAGTATGATTGTTAACCAACTTCCGGGTGACTTCGCGGTTATGGGTCTGGTCAAACAGGATCAGGTAGTGGTAAGGCTTAACTGCCGCTTGGTCATCGGCGTGCCAACCACTAGCGGTAATTTGCGACCCCGTCACCTTAAAGCTATCCAGGCAACCGGCCTTACTACTAATTACAGGGAACCAAAAGTCTTGGTTACCAGATGGTTCACCATTGGCTTGTGTGGTATACCGTGAAACGATCCGGTAAGAATCCGCGCCGGTCAGCCGGGCTGTTGGGATCGTTGCTTGAAAGCCCCCATTACCGGAAATAGCCGCCTGCGGGTAAACGGCCTGAACATCCGGACGATTAATCACGGTTGCCGGAGTCCGGTACAATTCCTGGTTATTTGCCCCGTTTAAGACCAGCAAATAATGCTGCGTTCCCGGTTGGTAAATGTTACTAGCGTGCCAGCCGGAGAGGACCAGGTTCCCCTGCTGGTCATTACTGATGCCATCTAAGCAAGCATTGTTAACCGGTGTCGTATCACTATCACCATTGGGCATTACCGTAGTGGTTGTATTACTAGCTGCCGTCGCCGCTCTCGTAACTGCTGTAACGGTAGGTTGACTCCCCGCCGGATTAACCGTGGCATCCGCGTGGACAGCCGCAGTCCAACCTAAGAGGCTCACCGCCGCCACAGTCACTAACGCTGTCAGCCAGCGTTTGCCTGACTTATACATCTTAATATGCTCTTTTTTCATATAAACTCTCCCCAATTGTAACTAAATAAACATCCATATTTTAACACAGATAACTGACTGAGATGAGAACGATTTCAGTTCATCCTTGCTATGCTAACCAACAGCTTCACATTCATACGTAAAAAAGGCTCTGCGCTTAATTCACAGAGCCTTTCCAAAGGCATCATAATTTGCCTTCGCGTTGCAATCTTTTAATATAAAGAGACGCTGAGGTGACCGGTTGTCCATACTTGAGTTCATTTTTATAAAGGTCATAGAAGTAATCCGGCCCCACCTCATTATACTCATCCCCCATTTGCTGAATAATTCGGTAGGTCTTTGACTTTTTAAAATCACGAAGAGCAGTCTCCACGTCCTTATTATCAATTGTCACAATATCCTTAAGCACATTAACAATCATGTAATTTCTAAATTCCTCGATAGTTGGTTCAGCTATATTTCTCATCTTTTATCCTCCAATCTTCTGACAATTTATAGCCAATATAACGTTCTCTATTAAACCTGAAGACAAAATTTCTATTTAACTAACTCAATTGATCGCGGGCGCTTGCCTGGAGCTTAATCAGCATCTCTGCAAGTTCAGCCACCGGAATTCCAGAATTATTATCAAGCCAATATATTAATAACTCATTACTACCAGCAATCACATAGTGCATCAATGCCATAAAATGCTCAGGTTCAACTTTTGTATGGTGGGGCCAAAAAAGCTGTTGGTTAAACTTTTCCTTTAAGTTAGTGGTCAACCTTTCCATTAATAATCCTGATTGAATTAATTTCTCAAAGACCACCTTATTTTCCTCTATAAATTTAATTGGTAGATTATAGAATGAAGTTAGCCACCCAGTTGGTGGTAAATAAAAAA
>NZ_JBJEEL010000050.1:0-38864 GCF_051873035.1 Limosilactobacillus sp. | reverse complement strand
GGTCCGTTGGGAAGTCAGTGAACTACTGCTGGATGAACTAGCCGTTTGACTACCAAAGTTAACCGTGATGGTCCGTGTGTTGTTACTCCGGCCACTATTAGTAAAGTTAACTGTCTTGCCACCAAGCTTGATCCGGGTTACCGAAGGATTCGTAACCGTAATAATCAGCGAAGTAGTGTTCTTATTGACATTCACACTAGCCCGGCCATTAGCTGCAAGGTTTCGGCTAAACAGGGTATTGTTATTCGCTTGAACCCGAACCACGGAACTACCGCTAGTTTGAATATCCAGTTTAGCACTCTTCTTTAGCTTACCAGCATTGTAAACCACACTCGTCGTTGTCCGGCTGGTCTCGCGAAGCTTGATTGGCGTTGCGGTCGTCTTTTTAACCGTCTTCTTGGCAGAAGAAGAGGAAGCCTTCTTCTTGCTTTCACCAGAAACAGAAACGGAACTGTTGTCAATTCGCGTTGATGAGTCACGGTGACTACGGGCAATTGCCGTAATCCAAATAGCCGCCAATACTACCACAATTACACAAGCAATAATAATGGTCGGCATGTATTGCCGGGCCTTGCTAACACCGTTGCTAACCGTCTTTCGTTGACTAGCCCGCGTTTCTACCGCTTGCGAAATATGTTCAGAGTACTCCGCCGTCTTGGCCTCCGGAAGGTCGTCATCGTATTCATGCAATAATTCCTTACCATCTAGTCCGACGGTGTCTGCATACTGCTTAATAAATGCCCGGACATAGAAGTCCCCCGGCAATTCATCAAACTTTTCGTCTTCAATTGCGATGAGGTACCGCTTTTGGATCTTGGTAATCTGCTGTAAGTCGTCTAAAGTATAGCCCTTAGCTTGACGAGCCTTTTGCAGCTTCTTACCAATTTCAATTTGTTGTTCGCTGTCGTTTTCACTCATTATCTTATCTCCATTTACTATCAGTATTGTTCTCCTTGGACATTATATCATGCTGTCCCGGATGTAAAAGTTAAGAAAATTTTTAGTTACTGGTGGTGGGGGACGATTTGATAAACGGACATCCCCTGTGAATTAATAAAATCGTGGGCAGCTTGATGAAGATCAGCAAGCTCAATTGTCTGCATTGTTAAGATTTCATCCATTAGGTTCGCCCGCGCAAAGAGTTCGCCGCCGTAACGATTGCCAATGGCCTCCGGTGAATCTAACAGACCAACCAACCGGCCAATTTCAGCGCGTTTAATACCCACAAAACGATCTGCGGCCTGATCAAGCTCCTGGTCGGCGTTCTCTAAGATGGCCATTACTTCGTCGGCAAACCGTTCCTGCTGGTCCGTATTTGTACTGAAGTAGGCAAAGTAAAAGGACCGGGTCATATCAAGGTTATAACCAAACGAGTCATCGATTATTCCCTGGTCGTATAGACGAAGGTAGTTATCAGAAGTATCATCCAACAACATATCGAGTAATAGGTCAATTGCTAGTTTATAACGGAGGCGGTCCTGACCACTGTCAAATCGCTTAATTCCCCGTAAGCCAACCATCACTTTGGGCCGGCTAACGTTCATGGTTAACGACCGAAAAGGAATAACATCCTGTCCGGCGGGATCATTTAGTGTAAAGAGCCGGTGGGGCTTTTCCTGGAGGCCAAACTGCTTTTGCTCCTGGTTTCCCTTGATCCAGCTCATTACCGCAACCGGATCGAGCTTACCAACCACCAGCAGGTTCATATTGCTAGGCTGGTAGAAGGTCCGGTAACAGGTCATTAAGATTTCTGGCGTAATGTGACTGATTGAATCGACCGTCCCGGCAATATCGATATGCATCGGGTCATGCGGGTATAAGTTGCCCAACATACCGAGATACAACCGCCAACTGGGATCATCATCATACATCTGAATTTCTTGACCAATGATTCCCTGCTCCTTTTGGACTGACTGCTCCGTGAAATAAGGATCTTGAACAAAGTCGAGTAGGATTTGCAGGTTATCCTTCAGCCGGCTTGTCGTTGAAAAGAGGTAGCTCGTCTGGGTAAAACTCGTAAATGCATTGGAGTCGGCCCCTAGTTCACCGAAAAGGTCAAAGGCGTCATGGTCTTTTTTCTCGAATAATTTATGTTCAAGAAAGTGGGCCACCCCATCCGGTACCTGAACGGGTTCCGTTTCCTGGTACGGAACAAAGTGGTTATCGACCGAGCCAAAATCAGTGGTCATCATCGCATAGGTCTTGTTAAAACCAGCCATTGGTAATAGTTCCACCTGCAGGCCATTAGCAAGGGTTTCGCGATAAACTGACCGGTTAAATTCTTGATAAAATTGCTTCTTCATTTATTTTAATTTTCACCACTTAATAAAAATACTGCTTGCTTCGTCAACGACCGCGCCACTTGAACAACCTGCTCTTTAGTAACCGCATCGATTAAGGCAACCCCGTCTTGATCCGGGAAGCCTAATAAGCGGTTAGTTAACCGGCGACCTAAAATATTACCAGCTAGGTCATTGCCAGAGCGGTACTGGTTAATCAACCCCCGCTTAACCTCCGTTAATTGGTCCGCCGTAAAACGGCCCGTTTGAAGGAGCGTCAGTTGTTCATCGACCATTTTTTCGACCCGTGTTGCGACCGCGGAGTTAATCCCGGCCTGCACGGTCACTAAACCATTAAACGGTAATAAGCGGCTGGAGGCATAGTAAGCAAGACTCGCCCGTTCACGAATATTGAGGTACAACTGTGAATATGGGCTACCACCAAACAGGTCATTAAATACTAAGCCGGTATAATATTGTTCCTTTTGCTCACAGACCGGTAGTTGGTAGGCGAGGTTTAACTTAGCCTGACTCACTGCCTGATAGTTAACCTGCCGCTGAACCTGCCGGTATAACGGTTGCTGATAACGAATCGGCAAGGGGCCCGTCATTCGACCTGCAAGTGGAAAATCGGCAAAGGCCGACCGGACAACTTGCTCGTCAACATCCCCTAAAAAGAGAATGTCAACCCGATCATTTGCCAGCATTGCCTGGTAGGTTTGATAAACACTAGCGGGCGTTAGACGGTCAATATCACGGGCCCGACCGAAACTTGGTACCTGCATCACTGCGTCCTTTCGGTAGTACAAGTCCAGGAGCTGCCGGGCCGCCCAAAACTGTTTTTCATCATAATAGCCCTTAATGGTGGTTTTTAAATTCGTGGCCTGGCGATTAAAGGTTGCGGCATCAAATTGACCGTTAGTCGCCAACGGATTAAAAAGGACCTCTTTAACCATCGTAACCATCTGGCTGAAAAGATCAGTTTGAGCAAAGTGGTCATTAACGAAACTCGCCTTTAGCCGTACACAGTGGAGTTGGCCAAGCCGGCTCACCCCCACACCGATATCAGCACCATATAGCTTTGCCAGTTGGTCGGCCAAAGCCGTTTGGGTCGGATAATTTCGGGTACTGGTCTCTAATAGGTTTGCCAGCAGGTGTCGTGAAGTGGCATTACTAACCGTTTGTGGCGTGGCAAAATTAATCAGGATTTGATTCAATTTAAACTTTTTACTTGAAATGACCTCGAGATTGACTCCATCGGCCAAACGATAATGCATAAATAACATTCTCCCTTTTTTAGCGCAGTTGCATACTGGTTAATGATACGTTAAATATCTACTGATTTCAAACCATCCAATGAAGTAAAAACCGCTAGTAACAGCGGTCAAAATCATATCGATGGTGACACACAATGGCACCCACCATTTGGTATAACCAAATACTAGGTGCCATTCGCATTTAATTAAATTAAAGAATAATTATTGGCGGTCTGAGCCCAAGAAGTTGCTGTTAGAGCCAAACCACTTTTCATTTAGCCGCCGCAATTCACCATTTCTTTGCAAGCGACCTAGCCCTTGATTGACCTTCCTGCGGAGGGTTTTATCACCCTTACGCATCCCAACTCCAAAGTATTCCGCCGGTAATTCTTTACTGCTATATACCCGGTAGGAATTCTTATTCTTTTGGTGATTGACATAGTAGTCAGCATACACCTGATCCATCAAAATTCCCTGAATCCGGTTAGCGTTAAGGTCAATAAAGGCATCCGGGAAGGTATCGTAAAGTACCGCGGCCTTTCCCTTCAACTTATCCTTAAGAAGTTTGGGCCGGGCATCCAAAACCGATTGTCCAGTGGAACCGTTTTGAACCCCTAAGGACTTACCAGCCATCCCGCTTAAGTTATTAATGTGACTACTCTTCTTGGTAACCAGTACCTGCCGATTTTCTAGGTAGGGCCGACTGAAGGCTACCTTCTTTTTCCGTGACGGGTTCATTGAATAACCGTTCCACAAAAGGTCGATTGTCCCGTTCTTCAACTCGGTTTCCTTCATTGACCAGTCAATTGTTTGAAAATCAACCTTAATTCCGTATTGCTTAAAAACTTCCTTGGCTAGGTCGACATCGTAACCGACTAACCGACCACTTTTTTGACGAAAGCCCATTGGTACAAAACTATCATCTAGACCAATGATCACCTTTTTACGCCGTTCAATTCGTGACCAAGTATCCTGCGTATTAGCCCGGGTGGTAACACTTTCACATCCACCCAGTAAGAACATGGGTACGATGAGAAGTAGCACTAGCCAGATTGCTTTAACCTTCTTCATATGCCTCTTCCTCTCTACTAGCCCTAGTTGTTACTTTGAGCAAGGTCTTCAACTTGTTTAAACGCCTTGTCCAAGGCCTTAACCTTTAAAATATCGTCCGCAATTTCATTGGCAAAATCAATATCGTGGGTAACTACCAACTGGGTCATTCCATCTTTTTTAAGGTCGAGGATCAGTTTGGCCACTTCTTGACGCATTGCTGGGTCCAGTGCCGAGGTTGGTTCATCATAACACAGAATCTTAGGCTTCATCGCTAACGCCCGGGCGATTGCGACCCGTTGCTTTTGACCACCGGATAGTTGGTAAGGGTACAAGCTCCCCTTGTCATTCAGGCCGAGTTCATTTAAAAGCTGCTTTGCTTCCTTTTCTGCCGTGGCCTTATCCTTCTTAAGTACCATAATTGGTGCCAGGCTAATATTTTCCATTACCGATAGGTTGGGAAAGAGGTTGTACTCTTGAAAGACAACCCCAATGACCCGGTCGGACTCCGCAGTCCCTTGGGGGTCGAATGGTTGACCGTCAATTAAAAACTGCCCATTATCCGCTGTTTCAAGTCCGGTAATGCACCGCAATAGGGTCGTCTTACCGGCACCAGAGGGACCTACAATGCTTAAGATCTCGCCATCCTTAACCGTTAAGTTAACATCATCCAAAATTACACGACTACCAAAGCTCTTCGTTAAGTTCTTAACTTCTAACATTCTAATCCCTCCTACTTAAAGTATGAATAACGTTGTTCAACCTTCCGCAAAATCAACGTGCAGATGCCGACCAGGATCAGGTAAATCAACCCAACCAGCAGCAGTGGAACTAGGGTAACATCACGTGAAGTTGCCACATTACCAGCCCGTAACAGGTCGCCAAGACCAATGACGTAAACCAAGGATGAATCCTTTACCAGGTTAACCACTTCGTTCCCGATCGATGGGATAACGATCTTAACGACTTGGGGAATGACAATCTTACGAAGGGTTTGCCAATAGCTTAACCGTAAAACCCGGGCCGCTTCAAACTGCCCCTCATCAATGGCCTGAAAACCACCACGGAAGATTTCCGCGAAGTAGGCCGCATAGTTAAGAATAAAGGCTACTAGTGCGGCATCGTAACGCTGGAAGACAATTCCAATAATCGGTAGGCCATAGAACACAAAGATCAGTTGTAGTAATAGTGGCGTCCCCCGCATCAGCCAAACATAAATTTCGAGCACCCATTTCAGAGGACGAATCTTAGAAATTAATCCCAAACTTACGAGAATCCCCAGGGGTAGGGAGCCAATTAACGTCCAAAAAAAGATTTGCAGAGTTAGTGACGCCCCTTGGAACAATGAAGGTAAAATTGATGAAATATAGTGCATAGACATGTAAGTATCCTCCTTCTCTCGCGAACGGATTAAACAAAAAAGTCCTCTAGAACCGCTACTAACGGTTCTAGAGGACGAATCAATCGTGGTACCACCTCTGTTTGTAGCAGTCTCACAACTACTACCTCGGTAAGTTCATTATTAGCCCACCGGTGAAAATAAAAAACGCCCCCGAGCCTTACTGGCTACGAGGGCGTTTCCGCGGTTCCACCTCATCTTGTCAGTCTCTCACGAAAACTGACCTTAGTGAGTTCATAAATAAACTCCGTGCTGTAACGGGCGGCCCCGGACCTTCCTACTCGGTTTCAAAAGGTCAACTCACAGATGTGATTCAGGTGTCTTAACAGGTCTCTTCCCACCAAACGAGACTCTCTTTGCTACTAAAAACATCTTACTAGTCTGTTCATTGTCATTCGCTTTATTGATTGTTTATAATAGTACACTCATTATTTTTTAATGTCAAGAACAATTAAGCAGTTTTTTCACTCGTTGCCCAAGCAAACAGTTGCCGAACTGGCCAGTATAAAATTAAGAAATAAACCAGGTTTAATAGCAGGGTAGGCGCTAGTGAGTAGATGATGTAATCGCCAAAGCCAACATTAGTAACGCTAACCAGGTAGTAGGCAAAGTAATTAACCGTTGCAAATACCACAATATCAACAAAGAAAATCATCAAGGCCGGTAAAAAGGTCTCACTAAAGTAGTGGGCAAGCAACCTGGTTAAAGCAACGATACACGGGTATAAAACCATGTAAAGGCCTAAAATCCCTGAACCGTATAGGTCAGCAACTACCCCAGCAGCAATTGCAAAGGGAATTAAGGGAATTTCGATGCCATTCTCAAAGAAATACGAAAGGACAAGCCACAGTAGTACTAATTCACTAGCCATCGAAAAGGGAAAGTGAAAAAACAGTGGCGCCCAAACGTGGCTTAACGAACCATCCAAAAAGAGGCTGACAAAGAGACCGATTGGAAAGACATACCTTAATCGTGATAATCGATACATAAGCTAATCACTCCCGTGCAGTACTCTCGGCCACCGTCACAATATTAATATCGTTAAAGTTAGTGGCGGGCTTAATATAAACTTTTTGGGCAAGACCATAATCGTCCTTACCGACCCGGGCGACTTTACCAACGTACAATCCTTTAGGAGTAACCCCTCCCATTCCGCTGGTAACGACCCGCGTACCTTTCTTCACCTTTGCTTTTGAGCTTACCTGACCCATTACCAACTCGTTTTGGTTGGCATTGTAGCCGGTAATAATTCCGTTAACAACCTGATTTCCTCTATTACCAATCGAGATGGCAAACCGGCTGGACGCTTCATTGGTATCACTTAACAGCTCAACCTTACTATTCGTCTTATTAACTTCAACCACCCGACCAACAAGGCCACCATCACTCATTACTGGCATATTTTTCTTAATACCGCTGGACTGACCCTTGTTGATTACAAGTTGCTGTTGCCAAGACGACGGGGTCCGCATCAAAACGGCCGCTGAAACGGTATTATAGTCAGTCATTGACTTTCCTAACTTTAGTTCTTGTTTCAACTGCTTGTTTTCGTGGGCAAGTGTTTGATCACGGACCTTCGTTTGTGCTAATTCCGTAACTTGCTGCTTTAGTTCCCGGTTTTCTGAATAGGTATTGAGCAAATCATTAACGGAACTAAAACTAGTCTGCAACCAGTTCACTGGCAAAGCCACGGCACTGTCTGCAAAACCAACAATATCATTACCAAACTGCTGGAGAATCGGTGGGGTATTCCGTCGATTCCGCATTGTTACCGATCCCGCCATCAAGCCAAAGCAGACAACCAGAATTACCACAATGATAACCAACCGGCGATTGGAAAAGAATTTACGCATAATATTCCTCCATTGTGGGCAAGATAATAAAAGGGGGCTTGACAAAACAGCTTGTTTTGCGACCAGCCCCACCTATCACTAGCCAAATCTAATGATATATCTTCTGCTGCACACTGGCAGCTAATTAATCTTTCCTCTAAATTACTTCTTCTTCATTACGTCGATGCTCTTTAAGGATTCACCGGTCCCAATCGCAACACAATCCAGTGGATCATTAGCAATAAACACTGGCACCTTAGTTGCATCAGCAATTACGTCTGGGAGGTGCTTGAGTAGGGCACCACCACCGGTCAGTACAATCCCATGGTCGATTACATCGGCCGCAATTTCCGGTGAAGTTTCTTCTAGTGTCCCCTTGATGGCGTTGATAATATTTTCAACCACGTCTTGTAGGGCCGTTGATACATCCTTAGCAGAAACCTCCATCGTCTTTGGAAGACCAGTTACCAGGTCCCGACCACGAACATCGGTTGTTCCCATCTCTTCAGCAGCCTCAACCGAAGCAGAGCCAACGTCCCACTTCAGCTTTTCAGCTGTCCGTTCACCGATTAAGAGGTTCATGTTTTGACGAACGTATTGAGCAATTGCATCGTTCATCTTGTCACCAGCCATCCGAATCGATCGGCTCGAAACAATTCCGCCCAGCGAAATCGTTGCAACATCAGTGGTCCCACCACCAATATCAACAACCATACTACCAGTTGGGTCCATGACCGGCAGGCCCGCCCCAATTGCAGCGGCAAATGGTTCTTCAATAACGTAGGCATCACGTGCACCCGCTACCCGGGTAGCGTCAATCACCGCCCGCTTCTCAACTTCAGTAATACCACTTGGCACACAAACCATTACGTATGGCTTACCATTGCTGTTACCCAGGGCCTTGTTGATGTAATACTTCATCATTGCAACGGTGGTGTCATAATCAGCGATGACCCCATCCTTCATTGGTCGAATTGCAACAATACTCTCTGGTGTCCGACCGATCATATCCCGTGCATCACTACCGACAGAAATTACTTCGTTTGACTTTGCATTCCGAGCAACTACTGACGGTTCACGGAGGACGATGCCCTTACCTTCAAGGTAGACAATCGTATTGGCGGTCCCCAGATCGATTCCAAGATTTTTGGTTCCGATTCCTAGCAATCTGCTTCTTCCCTTCGTTTTAAAACTAATAATTAATTTTATCCAATATCGTGGATATTATACCATAGCCACGGTCGACATACGAACCTAAATATACATTAATTACCGGTTAAAGGGAGCAGGCCCAACAACAAATTAACCATTTCTTTACTTTTCACGGTCACTTTGCTGTGCTTCTCGCCAACTATAGTAATGATCCTGCCCCACAATTAAAAAGTCTAGTAACTGTAAACCGAGGACCTTGCTCCCCTGATCCAACCGCTTAGCAAAGCCTAAATCAGCGGCTGATGGTTGAACGTTTCCAGACGGATGGTTATGGATCATCACTAATCCACTGGCCGACTGGCGAAGCGCCGTCGCGAAAATTCGGTCCGGGTATAGTTGACACTCACTTTGGCCACCCCGGAAAATCGTGCGAAAATCAATGATATCGTTATGAATATCCGTATAGGCTAGCGCCACGCACTCCTGTTCTTCGTCACGGAAATGGTCGATCATCAGCTGCCCCAATAGCGAGCTGGAATAGGCGTGTCCACAAACTTCACTATGGCTACGTGCGATTAACTGGCCGAGCTCAATGCCGGCTAAAAAGTGTTTCATTTCCGGTCCCCACTGGGCTACCGTCTCCCGCTCGGCACGGCTCATCTGCTTGGCCTTTAAAGGCGTCGGAAAGCACTCTAAAAACTTTAAAAATAATTCTTGGTTACGCTCAATGGTGGCGGCCGGAATACTCCGTACCAGTAAATCAAGGTATTGTTCAATTGTTGGTTCTGCCATTTTGTTTTCTCCTATCTATTAGCACTAACCAATAAATACGGTAAAAAAACTAATCGGCACTAAATAATTGACGAACTTCTGAAATAAAATATAACGAACCAGTCACAATCAGCACATCATCACTACTTAGCTGGCCAGCAAGTGTCTGAAAACCGCGCTGCCACTGGGCGGCAACCTGAATTGGGTAACGACTTTTTAGTTCTTTAATTACTTGGGTAAGGTCAGCACTCGGCCGCTGTGAACTAGGGCCAGCAAAATGGGTAACCATAATATGAACATTTCCTAAACTAGCTAGTTCCCCAAGCATTAACTCATACTGCTTGTCAGCTAAAATGGCTACCAGCAGGTACACGTCCCGGTCGGCAAAATCATCCTGAATCGTCTTCACTAGTGCCTGTATTCCTGGCAAGTTATGGGCCCCGTCCAGAAGTACCAATGGCGAAGCGTTAACTTCCTCCAGCCGCCCAGGCCACTGAACATTACAAAGCCCCTTTACTAAGGCCGCCCGGTCAACTGGTAGGTGGTAACCCTTTAGGAATAACTGAACCGCAGTTAACGCTACTGCCGCGTTTTCCACCTGGTAGTCACCACCTAAATTTAGTTGACAACGAAAGTTCGCGAGGTCCAGGCCCTGGTACTTAATGGTCGCCTTAAATTGATGACCACTAGTCTTAGTGACGGTAAAGTCTCTTCCCAATTCTAACAACCGGGCCTGTTGATTCGTCGCCGTTTGTTGAACGACCTCCTGCGCACTGGCTGGTAATTGGCCAATGACGACTGGTCGCCCTTTTTTAATAATTCCGGCCTTTTGCTGTGCAATTGCGGCTAGCGTATTCCCGAGGTACTTCATATGGTCCCAGCCAACGGTTGTAATAACACTTACCTCCGGAATAATAACGTTGGTTGAATCATATCGTCCCCCAATGCCGACTTCTAATAGGACCACATCAGGCCGCTTTTCAGCCAGGTAGCAAAACATGATTGCCGTATCGATCTCAAACTCGGTCGGTCCACCTTCAGGTAATTCCCGATCCAACTTGGCAACAACTGCCGCAACCCGGTTAGTGAGGCGGACAAGGTCGTCATCACTAATTTGGTGACCGTTATATTCGATCCGCTCATTAAAACGGGTGATAAACGGCGAGGTAAAGCTCCCCACATCCAGTCCATTGGCTAATAACATTGACCGCATCATTGCTACCACTGACCCTTTACCATTCGTTCCAGTGACGTGAATATAGCGGAGGCCTTCCTGCGGGTTACCCAATTCAGCAAGCAGACGTCGCATCCGTGCTAGTGTTGGTCGTTTTTTAAAGCGGGGCCGACCGTGAATAAACTCTAAAGCCGCTTGATAAGTCGTAATCATTTAACCTTTCCTCCGAAGAACCATTCTAAAAAAGCAGTGACACCCCCAGATTTTTCTACCAGTGATATCACTACTTTTTGTTCTTTATACTATCATCAACTAGGCATTTTGCAGTGAAGCTAAGCGGTCCTTAGCAGCAGCTAGCTTTTCTTGCCATTCAACCGCCTTTTGTTTTTCAGCGGCAACTACCTTTTCAGGGGCATTTTCAACAAACTTCTGGTTGCCCAGCTTCTTGTTGGAACGGTCAACTTCCTTTTGCAACTTAGCAATTTCTTTTTCCATCTTCGCCCGTTCTTCAGCCAAATCGACCAGTTCAGCCATCGGGATAAAGACTTCGGCACCGGCAAGGATACTCGACATTGCTAACTTCGGTGCTTCAACATCGGCACCAATCTGTAATTCAGCCGGGTGACAGAAACGGTCAATGTAGTCCCGGTTAGCCGTTAACATGTCCTTCAGGTGTTCGTCCTTAGTCTTAACCAGGATATCAACCGGTTTGGACATTGGTGCGTTGGCCTCGTTCCGGATACTACGAACCGCCTTAATCATCGCAATCAGACTATCCATTTGCTCAGTTGCAGCAGCGTCATCTAAGTCGGCCTTAACCGTTGGGTATTGGGCAACCATGATGGACTTGCCTTCGTGCGGCATTGACTGCCATAACTTTTCCGTCACAAACGGCATGATCGGGTGAAGGAGTTTCAAGGTTTGATCAAGGACGTAACCCAAGATATTCTTGGTATTAGCCTTTTCCTCATCACTACCATTATTTAGCTTTTCCTTCGTCATTTCGATGTACCAGTCACAGAAGTCGTTCCAAATGAAGTTGTAAAGGGCCCGGCCCACTTCACCAAATTCAAACTTCTCAGACATTTCGGTAACTTGCTTAATCGTGGCGTTCAACCGGCTTAAGATCCACCGATCAGCTAGGTCCCACTTATCCTTAGCAGGCAGTACTGGTGCTGGCATGTCGCCCAAGTTCATAATAACGTACCGGCTGGCATTCCAGATCTTGTTAATGAAGTTCCAGGCCGCATCCATCTTCGTGTAAGAGAAACGAATGTCTTGACCAGGGGTAGAACCAGTGATCAGGAACCACCGCAGGGCATCGACCCCGTACTTCTTAATTACATCCATTGGGTCAATCCCATTCCCCAATGACTTACTCATCTTCCGGCCCTGTTCATCACGGATTAAACCGTGCAATAAGACATTCCTAAATGGCGCCTTACCAGTGAATTCTAGTGATTGGAAGATCATCCGGGAAACCCAGAAGAAGATAATGTCATAACCCGTTACCAGGGTATTGGTTGGGAAGTAGCGCTTGAAGTCCGCAGAATCGGTGTCTGGCCAGCCCATCGTTGAGAATGGCCACAGGGCACTTGAGAACCAGGTATCCAAGACGTCACTGTCTTGTTCCCAGTTTTCCGCATCTTTTGGTGCTTCCATGCCGACGTAAACTTCGCCGGTTTGCTTGTTATACCAGGCCGGAATCCGGTGTCCCCACCAAAGTTGCCGGGAAATAACCCAGTCGTGAATATTTTCCATCCACTGGGTAAAGGTGTGTTCAAACCGTTCTGGGATGAAGTTAACCCGGTCCGCAGTCTTTTGGTTCTTTAGGGCCATTTCGGCCAGTGGCTTCATCTTAACAAACCACTGGGTGGACAGCCGGGCCTCTACTTGAACCCCGGTTCGTTCAGAGTGGCCGACAGAGTGAACAATCGGTACCACTTTTAGCATGTAACCCTGGTCTTCCAGGTCCTTGACAATGGCCTTCCGGGCTTCGAACCGGTCCATGCCTTCATACTTACCGGCATTTTCGTTCATCGAAGCATCTTCGTTCATCGTGTTCAGTTCAGGAAGGTTGTGACGCTTACCAACCTTAAAGTCGTTTGGATCATGGGCCGGCGTAATCTTTACCATCCCCGTTCCAAAGTCAGGGGTAACGTAACTATCAGCAATGATTTCAATTTCCCGGTTAACCAGCGGTACCTTGACCTTCTTACCAACCAGTTCCTTGTACCGGTCATCATCTGGGTTAACCGCGACCGCTTCATCACCAAACATGGTTTCTGGACGGGTCGTTGCAATTTCAATGTAGTCCTTACCATGGAAGGTTGTCCCGTCGGTAAATGGGTACTTAACGTGGTAAAAGGCACCCTTATCATCCTTGTGGACCACTTCAATATCAGAAAGGGCGGTCCGGGCTTGGGGGTCCCAGTTAATAATGTAAGTTCCCCGGTAGATCAGGCCCTTCTTGTAAAGGTCAACAAAGACCTTACGAACCGCCTTGTTTAACCCTTCATCCAGGGTGAAGCGTTCCCGGTCGTAGTCAACGGAAATCCCCATCTTAGCCCACTGTTTGTGGATAATGTCAGCATATTCGTCCTTCCAGTCCCAAACTTGTTGGACAAATTTTTCCCGACCAAGGTCGTAACGGGAAATTCCCTGCTTACGTAACCGGGCTTCGACCTTAGCCTGAGTGGCAATTCCTGCATGGTCCATTCCCGGAATCCACAAAACATCGTAACCCTGCATCCGCTTTTGTCGAATGATAATGTCTTGTAAGGTGGTATCCCAGGCATGACCCAAGTGTAACTTACCAGTAACGTTCGGCGGTGGAATCACAATTGAATACGGGTGGGCTTTCTTATCACCACTTGGTTTGAAGAGTCCCTGGTCAATCCACCATTGGTAGCGACCGGCCTCAACTGCTGTTGGATCATACTTTGTTGACATCTCTTTTGCTGCCATTGTACAATCGCTCCTTTCAAATTTAATCAATTAACATTAAACCTTGTAAGCACGACGAATAAAAAAAGTCGTCCTATCATCTCGATAGGACGACTTGCTCGCGTTACCACCTAACTTGGGGCACCCCAAAAGGTCCCCCCACTCGTCCATTTGGTAACGGTAATGAACCGGACCCACCTACTATTAGTTCAGCCGGTCAGCTCCCGAGCTACATTCATAAACTAGTGACGGAGCCTTCACACTTACTGGCTCTCCCTGCACGCCTGCTAATTTATTACTCTTTCGGTCATTGCTTATTATGCTTGTATCATAGCTAATTAAAGTCATAACGTCAAGCACAGATTTTACAATAATTCGGCAAAAACGTCTTCATTCTGGTTCAAGAAGTCTTCACCAGGGTGAATATTAGTAATCTTAACCCCATCGAGTGAGCGTTGGATCAGGCCATCAATATCTAACCGTTGTTCATATTGGCGGGCCTTTTTAACACTTGGTTTAGTCTTTGGAGACGGCGGTGTGAAGACGGTACAACAATCTTCATATGGCAGGATTGACAGATTGTAAGTATCAATGTCCTCCGCAATCTTAATGATCTCCGTCTTATCATAAGAAAGAACCGGCCGTAAGACGGGGTAATTGGTAACATCTTCGATCGCCATCATACTTTCCATCGTCTGGGAAGCCACTTGACCGAGCGATTCGCCGTTAAAGATCGCCAAGCCATGCCGTTTTTCCATCAGGGCCGTGGCAAGCCGGAGCATCATCCGCCGTTGTACCGTCATTAAGTAGCCTTCCGGTACCTTTTCCTTCACCGTTTCCTGAATTTCGGTAAATGGTACCTGGATAAACTTGATGCTACCGCTGTACTTGGCTAATTTTTCGGTTAGCTGCTTAGCCTTGGCTAGCGCCTGTGGACTGGTGTACGGCGGACTGAAGAAGTGGACCATTTCCATTGAAACGCCCCGTTTCATCCCCAAGTACGCTGCCACCGGTGAATCAATTCCACCGGAAAGCATCATCATTCCTTTACCAGCCGTACCGACCGGTAGACCACCAGCACCCTTAATCGTTTCACTAGACAGGTAAATCCCGTTCAGGCGAATTTCTACCCGGATGGTTAAGTCCGGATGATGAACGTCAACTTTTAGCTTATCCGGGAACCGTTTTAAAAGATCACCGCCGAGCCGGTCGTTCATGGTAAAAGTATCAATTGGGAACTTGTGATCAGACCGTTTGGTTTCAATCTTAAAGGTCACCGGGTGGTCAACTTGTTCCGCGACCATCTCTTCGGCCGCCTTAGCAACCGCCGCAAAGTCCTTGGCCACCTTAATCGATGGTGAAAAATTCTGAATACCAAAAACATCCTTCAGGTGCTTCATCACTTCATCGTAATCGGCCCCGTTTAATTCCACGTGGAGCCGATCTTGTTGAGCGTGCACCTTAACCTGGTCAAACTTATGGAGAGCGTGGCGAACATTATCACCCAGACGGTCAATAAAAGACTTTTTATTGTGTCCCTTAGTGGAAAGTTCCCCGTAACGCACCATAATCTCAGTGTATTGCAAGTTTGCTCCTCCTTTTGCTAATCGATAATCTTCTTAAAGCCCGCGTACAGCTTGTCAAAGACCTGGTTAAATTGTTCCGCCTCTGCCAGCGTGTTTTGATCACCCAGACTGATTCGAACTGCACTAGTTGCTTCCTCTTCTGGTACCTTCATCGCTGCCAGCGTCCCTGCTTCGGCGTGCTTCTTCGATGAACAAGCACTGGTGGTCGAAATGTAAATTCCTTGTTCTTCAAAGGCGTGTACAATTGTTTCACCGCGAACACCAACAATGGCAAAGCAGAGGATGTGCGGTGCAAAGCCGGTTTGCCGACCAGAGAAAATCTTAACGTGGTCAAACTGTTGCAAGTGGTCATAAATCTTTTCTTTAATTGCCTGCTCGTTTTTAACCGTTTGTGCTTCCTTTTCCTTGACCAGGCGGATTGCCCGGGCCATCGCGACGTCACCGGGAGTATTTTCCGTTCCGCTCCGCAGTGTCCGTTCCTGACCACCACCAGCAATCAGTGGTGCTAGCTTACGACCGCTCTTTACATAGACAAACCCGGTCCCCCGTGGGGCGTGGAACTTATGCCCGGAAAAGGTGGCAAAATCGACCCGGTCACTAAAGACTAAATCATCAAGGCCCTTACCAATTGCCTGAACTGCATCAACCATGAAATGGACGTTCGGGTAATCCTTTAAGATCTCCCCGACCTCTTTAATTGGCTGAACCGTTCCAATTTCATTGTTAACAGCCATGATCGAAACGAGAATGGTATCCGAACGTAACGCCGCCTTTACATCAGCTGGATTAATCCGCCCCTCATCATCAACTGGTAGGTAGGTTACCTCAAACCCCAGGTCTTCCAGCTGGGCAAGGGCGTTTCGGACGGCCGCGTGTTCAACCGACGTCGTAATAATGTGTTTACCAAAACGACGCTTAGCCATCGCGGTTCCTTTAATCACCCAATTATCACCTTCAGAACCGCCACTGGTAAAGATAATCTCACTAGGTTTTACACCCATTAGTTTGGCAATTTGTTGCCGGGCCTGTTCTAGTAAGTTCCAAGCCTCTTCACCAAAATTGTGCAGACTGCTTGGGTTTCCCCAGATTTTCTGACTAACGGTATCATACGTTGCCAGTACTTCTGGTGAAACCTGTGTGGTCGCACTATTATCAAAATAGATCATTTTTTCGCTCCTCTGACAGTTTTATCTGACAATCATCAACCGGTGACAACCGGTCAGTAGTGGTTCGACACTTTCTTAAAGCAACTTCATATTATAACAAAGATCGCGTTAAGACAAAGAGATTTATCTTAACGCGATCATAATTATTTAACGTTGCTCACTGTAATAACTATCTTCAATTCGTTTGAATGATCCTGGTTCGGCCTCTTCTAGGGCAGTACCAATCTGCTCCAAACTCTTCGCATATTGGTATTGGGCAAACAATTGCCGGGCCTTTTCGGCTGCTTGTTCAACCTTCTCGTTATCGGAGAACCGATTAGCATACTGTAGTAACCGTTCCGTTAACTCAGCACTATCGCGAAGGTCATTAGTCTTCTCCTGCAGTGTTTCAATGTCTGATTCGACCATGATCAACTGCTTGGTAACATCATCCATGTTGACCTTGTACTCATGCAACTCTGCACTGAGCTTTTCCACTTCGGCACTGACCCCCATAAAGTAGTCGATGTAATCCTGCTCAACTCCCGGCAGGTTTAGTTGTTCAACCTGCCGTTTAATGGTCCGAAGATCCACCGAATATTTCTGGAGCATTTTACGGGCCCGCTGTTCATCGGTCTGTAGTTTGGCAACCTCATCATTAATTTGCTTTTGCTTTTCTTCGACCGTCGTTAATTCTTTTTGATTGGTCTTTTCGGTGCTAACAATCTGGCTGTAGATAGCGGTATGGTCAGCAACGGCCTGTTCATCCCGCTGATAGTCCTTGTCAATCGACTTAATTTGCTCACCCAGTCGCCGCGCCGCCTCAATCTCATTATTATTGAAGGTGTAGCTTAGGTTTAGCCGCTTCAGTTCCGCCGTCAATTCCGTATTTTGTCCTTGCGCGTGGGGGATAAACTTGCTCATTACCTTTAGTAAGTGCTGGGCCTCTGGCTTAGCATCAATTTCCTTTTGCATTACCCCGTAAAGGTTATCGATTTCGGTCGAAAGATCCTTATTGGCCTGGGCCACTACGTCTACTTGTAAATCATTAAACTGCTTTACCGTCGCGTTTAGTTTAGCCTGTAACTGTTCAACCTTTTTATCCAGGTCCGGTTCAGTAAAGCGGTAATGTTGGGCACTAAGGACCTGATAACCATGCTGGAGTTCGGTCAGCTGGTCAGGAAATTCGGTGGCCAACGGTTTATACAATTTAGGAACCTCCTTTAACAAAGTAGCAAAGCGATCATTGTCTTCTTGCAACTCAGCCAAGATTTCTTGGGCCGCCTCTAGGTCCCCTTTATCTGTTAGGTCAGCAAACTTAGCATAGCGTTTCTCTAGTGCAGTCAGTCGGTCCCGTAATGCTGGGGCTGCCCCGCCGAATTCAAATTCTTTATCGGTTAACTCCGTCCGGAAATGGTGATACTGTTGCTTGATTTGGTCAACTGCCTGGTGGTGCTTTTGTTCTTGCTGTTGAAGCTCATGCAACGACTTTTGCAAACGACTAACCCGCTCGCTGGTCTCACCAATCAAGGCCCGGTAATCACTAATCGCCGAATTAATCGTTAGGAGTTGACTCGTCTTTACGGTTGCCAGCAGTTCATCGCCCCGTTCCGGAAGCTTTTTAATAGCTGGTGCCAACTGCTGCTCATATTTTTTTTGCAAGTCGGCCAGTTGGTCTTTGGCATCCCCAACTAACCGCATTTTCCCCGCAGCCGCCAGTTGATCGGCCAGCTGACGTTGAGTTAGTTGCTCACTAACCGATTTCAACTCGTTAATTTCTTTAATTGCGCGCCGTTGGTACCACACAATTCCACACAGAAGGATTAGAACAATGATTAAAATTGCAATTAGAATCTGAAACATTAAATACCCCACCTAAATTTTTAACCGATTGACAAGACGCCACGATCGGTCTTAAGCTTCTGAGTAAAATTATAACATAGTCGCCCGCACTTGCCGGCGCCGATTAGTAAAGGAGTTTAAATTATGGCAAATTATGACCTACTTAATAAGCAACTGACTAGCCTGCTGGCTAACGAGACCAACACCATTGCCAACTTTGCCAATGCTAGTGCCCTGGTTAATCAAACGGTTGACCGGCTCAATTGGGTCGGTTTCTACCTATATGATCGCCGACAAAAGCAACTAAAATTGGGGCCCTTTCAGGGACAGGTTGCCTGCATGCATATCAAGCTAGGCGATGGTGTTTGCGGTCAGGCCGCACAAAAGCAACAAACCATGGTCGTCGATGACGTCAGTCAATTCCCCGGCTACATTTCCTGTGACGCTGCCGCCCAATCAGAACTGGTTATTCCAATGATTACCCCCGATGGCGACCTCTTTGGTGTTTTCGACCTCGACGCCCCGGTCAAAAACCGTTTTAACTCCCAACTTGTTGACCTATTGGAAGAGACCGCACAAATTATTAGCAAGAGCATTGACTAACCTCGACTGGTCATGGTATTCTATTCTTTGTGTAAAATAATGCAGCAGTGAGGGGCAAGCTCGTCAACAGACTGGTGCCAAATGGTGTTTTTAGTAACCCAGCTGCAAGGGTGAAAAATTCAAATCAGCCTGCACGAATGCCAAGCTCACATCGGATTATTTTACTCCAACTAAATATATTGGAGGAATTTATTTATGTCTCGTTACACTGGTCCAAGTTGGCGTGTATCTCGTCGTCTTGGTGTTTCACTTTCAGGTACTGGTAAGGAATTAGCACGTCGTCCATACGCTCCTGGTGATCACGGTCGTGACCGTCATGGTAAGCTTTCCGAATATGGTACGCAACTTCGTGAAAAGCAAAAGCTGCGTTTCATGTACGGGATGACTGAACGTCAATTCGCTAACCTCTTCGTTCGTGCCGGCAAGATCAAGGAAGGTACCCACGGTGCTAACTTCATGGCTTTGCTGGAACGTCGTCTTGACAACATGGTTTACCGTTTAGGTTTGGCTACTACCCGTCGTCAAGCTCGTCAATTGGTTAACCACGGTCACATCACTGTTGATGGTAAGCGCGTTGACATCCCTTCATACGAAGTTGACGTTAACCAAGTAATCGGTGTTCGTGAAAAGTCCAAGAACCTGGACATCATCAAGAACGCTGTTGACGCCGTTGTTTCCCGTCCTTCATACGTGGACTTCGACGCTGACAAGCTGGAAGGTAAGTTGAACCGGATCCCTGCCCGTGAAGACATGGATGCTGATATCGACGAAGCCCTAATCGTTGAATTCTACAACAAGTAATCTTAACTGGTTACTTAACGAAAAAGAGTCCGCTTTTAGCGGGCTCTTTTTTTTCGATATATTAGACAACGTAAACACCCCAAAGATTCGCGATAACCGAACCTTTGGGGCATTTATATATTAAGTATTACTTCTCACTATTATTCGTCTAAGTATTGCTTAGTAGCAGCAATAATGTCCTTCAGCCCCTTCTTGGCATCGGAGAAGAACATGTGAGTCTGGTCAAGGCTAAACAGTGGGTTAGCAATCCCGGCGTAACCAGGGTGCATGGACCGCTTAATAACGACAACGGACTTAGACTTATCAACGTCCAGAATCGGCATCCCAGAAATGGCATTGCCGGACTTCCGCGCCATTGGGTTCGTAACATCATTCGCACCGATGACCAGTGAAACATCGGTATTTTCAAACATTGGGTTAGCCTCATCCATCTGCTTCATCTGTTCATAAGGAACATTAACATCCGCCAGAAGGACGTTCATGTGACCAGGCATCCGCCCGGCAACGGGGTGAATAGCGTAGTTAACGTTGATCCCGTGGTCAGTCAACAACTTAGCCAGTTCAGCAACTTCGTGTTGGGCCTGGGCAGCCGCCAGACCATAACCAGGAACAATCATGACATTGTGGGCGTAGGCCAGTTGAAGACCAATATCATCAGCAGAGGTTTCCTTAACGTTAACTGGAACATCATCGGTTGCGCCAGTGGAACTAGCACCACCACCAAAGCCACCAGCCAGGATGTTGGCAACGGACCGGTTCATCGCTTCAGCCATTTGCAGGGTCAAAATTGTACCAGCGGCACCAACCAAAGCACCGGCAATGATCAGTACTTGGTTATCAATAACGAACCCGGCAAAGGCAACGGCTAAACCGGTGAAGGCGTTCAATAGTGAAACAACCACTGGCATATCGGCACCACCAATTGGTAAGGTCATTAAGAGACCAAATACCAAGGCCGCAACCAATTCCAGAACCAATGCCCAGTAGTTTTGTGGGTAACCGATCATCCAGATAGCACCAATGATCATGGCAATAATAGCTAAACCGTTGCAAAGCCGACTGCCAGGGAAGGTAATTGGTTTACCAGAAACGTGACCAGCCAGCTTACCGGTGGCAATCAGTGAACCGGAGAAGGTCGTACCACCAATGATAACGTCCAAAACAACTGGAATTGATAGGATCAATTGTAGGCGGGTACCACTAGTAACTTGCAGGTAATCAAAGACACCAATCGTAGCGGCCGCACCACCACCAACGGCGTTAAATAGTGATACCAGTTGCGGAACATCGGTCATCTTAACCTTACGAGCCTTAACGACCCCGTAGCAAATCCCGATTGCCAGGCCGGCAACCAGTGCAATCCAGCCAGCAGCGTTGATCTTACCGTCAACAATAATGGTAATAATGATCATAATCACGGCCAGTGCCATCCCGACACAGGAGAGACCATTACCTTTCCGGGCCGTCTTTGGTGACCGCATCAAGTGAACACCAATGACGTAGCAAAAGGCCGAAACCAGGTAAATTAGTGATGAACAAGTTTGTAGTGCATTCATTATTGTTCACCCCCATCCTGTTTTTGATCCTTTGCCGGTGCTTTACCACCCTTAGGACGGTCAAACATACCAAGCATCCGGTCAGTAACGGTGTAACCACCGGCAACATTAACCGCGGCAAAGAAAGCACACAGGAAGGCTAAGATATAAAAGCCGATCGTGTTCGCTTCAGCCGCCACAACAAAGGCCCCGACGACAACAACCCCGTGAATGGCGTTGGCACCTGACATCATTGGCGTTTGTAGGGTTGCTGGAATTTTACTCATAACTTCGAATCCAACGAGGAGACTTAAGACGAAAATTGCCAAATTAGAATATAATTGCTGACTCATACTATTCTCCCCTTTCTACTACTTCTTAGCTTCTTTTTGGTCACTATCTTTAGCGTCAGCTTCCTTTTCTGGCGCTGGCTTCTTGATTTCTGGCAGACCCATTTGTGAACGGAGCCGACCAGAAATAACCTTACCCTGGTAGGTAGCAACTAGTTCGGACATCACATCATCACTAGTATCAATTTCAATATTACCGTCCTTGTTTAACAAGGCCTTAATAACCGCTTGAACGTTCTTAGAGTACATCTCAGAAGCACTAGTAGCTAGCTCACTCGGCAGGTTATCAGCACCGACAATCTCAGCACCGTTATCTGTTTCGACTACCTCACCAGGCTTTGAACCGGCAACGTTCCCACCAAGGTCACTCGCCGCGATATCGATAAAGATCGAACCCGGTTTAGCTTCCTTAACGGACTTTTCAGTAACCAGCATTGGTGGCTTCTTACCAGGAACCCGGGCAGTGGTAATTACAATATCACTGTCGGCGATAAAGCCAGCTAGTTCATCTTGCTGCTTTTGTTGTTCTTCCTTGGTTAATTGACGGGCATAGCCACCCTTACCAGCAGCGGAAACCGAACTGGTCAGGAACTTGGCACCCAAAGATTCAACTTCACCGCGTGAAGCAGGCCGGACATCATAACCAGAAACAATGGCACCAAGCCGCTTAGCAGTACCAATTGCTTGCAAACCGGCAACCCCGGTCCCCAAGACCAAGACTTTAGCTGGCTTAGCAGTACCAGCCGCCGTAATCATCATTGGGAAGTACCGCATAAAGTGGTCGGCCGCTACCAAGGCAGCCTTGTAACCAGAGACAGATGATTGTGAACTCAAGGCATCCATGCTTTGGGCACGTGAAACCGTCCGCGGTAAAAGCTCAAAAGACAGTGCAGTTATCTTTTGATCAGCTAATTGCTTTGCAACATCGTGATCAACGGATAGGGAAAGCAGGCCTAGTAAGGCTTGGCCCTCTTTGAGCTTCCCCAGCGTTTTATCATCTGGCCGGTTGACAACCGTTACAAGGTCAGCCTGATCTAAGGCCCCTTGGCGGTCAACAACCGCTGCACCAGCATCTACATATTGCTGGTCCGCAAAGTTAGCAGCTGCCCCGGCGCCCTTTTCAACCAGGACCTTGCAGCCTTGCTTAACCAGTCTCTTAACGACACTTGGTACTAAAGAAACCCGGTGTTCACCATTTGATTCCTTCAGCGCTGCAATTGTAATTGCCATACTGATTCCTCCTTAAATAATAATCAACCGCTTTCACCCTCTATCATAAACTAATTTGTGCTTTAAATCACACTTTTCTAAGACATTTTTACCTTTTTTATTCGTTTTCATTGATAAAATTCATCAATAAACATTCAGGTGATAACATTCAGGCCAAAAATATTACTTTATTAACTCAAATGCAAGGTAGTCCGGCCGGGATAATTCGGGGCGGAAATGGTAACCGCCAACTGTAAACTTTTCCACTCCCGCTAAACTATTAATTTGATTTTCCGCCAGGTAACGGACCATTGTCCCCCGAGCCATCTTTGCCTGCGTCGCCTTCTGTTTAATCCGCCCATTGACAACCTCGCCAAAGGCACACTTCACCAGTTGACGCTGGGGAGTCAAATAAGGGCGGATCGCTTTTTCGTACTCAGCCGAGGCCAGGTTTAAAACCAGTTGGTCATCCTGGTACAATTCGTCCGCCAACCGCCTTCCCCAAAATTGGTAAAGATTTTTAGTTCCCGCGACAGTGGCCCGGTCGCCCATTCCTAACCGATAAGGAACGATCCCGTCAAATGGACGTAATAGACCATAAAAGCCGGAGAGAATCCGCAAGTGGTCCTGGATATATGCTAACCCCGCATCCGTAAAGACATCCGGGGCCATATATTGATATTGAAGACCGGTAAAGGCAATAATCGCCGGGGTTAAGTCCCGGGTCAGGTCTAGTTTCTGCAACCAACGGTAGTTTTTATCCGCCAGGCGTTGGCTACAGTTCCACCACAGGCGGTGTAATTGGTCATAACTTAAGCCACGCATCCAAGTTAAAATCTGCTTAGTCAGTGGTAAAAACTGGGGAAGGTCCTGGTAGGGAAAAGAATCGGTATCAACCGTCATGGTCCGCGCCGGTGCAATTATTATTTTCATTTTCTCACTTCCAACAAGTCATCATTTTCGTCTTTTACCTTTTCCTAATGGTACAATGAAAAAGATCATTTGAGCTAACTTAAGGAGGGAAAGTTTTGGCAGAAGAAAAGAAATCTGCAGTTGAACAACGAATTGATAATGCCGTTTATGGCACACCTAAAATCAAACCTGACGAACAGCGCAAGTACCTCGGTACCTTTCGTGAACGCGTCTGTCTAACAATCAGTGTTACACAACTCCATACCCAGAACTGGGAAAAAGCGGTTACCAGCGAATTAGCAAAGGGAATCGGTCAACTGGTCTTTATCAATGGCAACCTCCCCCATGAAGAAGTACACCCCTACATCCAGGCGGCTGCACGGGCCGGTGCTACTTTTACAATGAAGACGGAGCCCGAATTTAAAACGGACCCGACGGCACTAGCGGTTGTGGTGGCTAGTAAAACGGCCGTCTACCAGTCACCAGTGGACGTCCAAAAACGCTATCCACAGCTAGTAGCCACTGCACCAGCGGCTGACCAGCCGACACCGTCAACTAAGAAGCGGGGCCTGCTTACCCGCCTCTTCCACCGGGAGGGACGTTAAATGGAACCACTAGCTTATCGGATGCGCCCCCGCACCCTAGATGAAATCGTGGGTCAGCAGCACCTTGTTGGCCCCGGAAAAATTATTTCACGGATGGTTAAGGCCCGAATGCTTTCCTCAATGATCCTGTATGGTCCACCTGGTACCGGTAAAACCAGTATTGCCAGCGCCATTGCTGGATCAACCAAGTATGCTTTCCGCAAGTTAAACGCCGCCACTGATAGTAAAAAGGACCTCCAAGTCGTCGCCGAAGAGGCTAAGATGAGTGGGACCGTGATCCTGCTATTAGACGAAATTCACCGACTAGATAAGTCCAAGCAGGATTTTCTCCTCCCCCACCTTGAAAGTGGACGGATTATCCTGATTGGTGCCACCACCGAAAATCCATACATCAGCATTAATCCTGCTATCCGGAGCCGGACGCAAATCTTTCCAGTCCACCCGCTCAGCATTGACGAGATCAAGCTAGCACTAGCCCGGGCAATGACCGATAAGGAACGCGGCCTGGGCAAAATGCCACTAGTACTCGCGGCCAACGCCGAGGATCAACTAGCCCGGGCGACTAACGGTGACTTGCGGAGTGCATTAAATGGTCTCGAATTAGCGGCTAAATCAACCGATCCTGGTCCCGACGGCAAAATCCACCTAACGCTTCCCGTCATTGAAGAAAGTATTCAAAAGAAGGCCCTCAGTGCTGATAAGAACGGTGACGCCCACTATGATGTGGTCTCGGCACTGCAAAAATCGATCCGCGGTTCCGACGTTGATGCGGCCCTCCACTACCTCGCACGTTTAATCGCCGCGGGGGACCTGACCTCAATTGCCCGGCGGTTAATGGTCATTGCTTATGAAGATGTCGGCCTCGCCAACATGCCTGCTGTCCAACGAACCGTTACTGCGGTACAGGCAGCACAACAGATTGGCCTTCCCGAGGCCCGGATTCCACTGGCCGACGTGGTGATTGAACTCTGCTTGTCGCCAAAATCGAATTCTGGTATTCTGGCGATCGATAGTGCCCTTGACCAGGTTAAACAGGGAGGCTTTGGGGATATTCCTGACTACCTTAAAGATGCCCACTACCAGGGTGCCGCCAAGCTCGGTCATGGGATCGACTACCAGTTTCCTCACGACTATCCCCAGGACTGGGTTGCCCAGCAGTACCTCCCGGACCGAATCAAGGGTGCACAGTACTACCACCCCAAGCAAAACGGTCGCTTTGAGCAGGCACTAGCTAGGCAGTACTGGCAGCTCCGTCAGGCCCAGCACCACTCTTTAAACGGCCAGCACCACCCAACAAAATAATTGCCTATTCGGCTAAATAATGCTAAGATAAAAATGAAAATTCTGTGGTGTACGCGTTGTCTAAACGCAGGTTTGCCTTACAGTCTTTTTACTTTGGGACTAGTGTCATGCCCTTTTTTACAACATGCCTTTTCACTTGGTAGTTGGCGATTGGACAACCGTGTCCCACCTGTTTTACATACAGGTCAACACTGAATGACAATTAACGGCACTAACGGAGTTTTCGTACATAGTTGAGGGGTCGCAGCAAATCCTTATTTTGCCGCGACCCCCTTAATTTATAACCAACTCATTTTAAAATTAAGCAAAGGAATTGAACAATGCTTTTACCAATTTTCGTTACCCTCTTTGGTCTAATCGCCCTTTTTGAAGGGATCTTCTTTTTAACTCACCTTCACAACCCCTTCTTAATCTTTGATCCTACTAGCAGTAAATTTGTCGCCAGTCAGTTAAAGATCTGGGGCGTTATCATGACGCTAATTGGCCTGATTACCATTGTCGCTGCTTGGACCAATAGCATCGCCTTCATCGTCATCATGGTCGTCATTGGCTGTATTCTAGAGACCCAAATGGCCTTTTCCTTAACCAGTGAATTTCGTGCAAAGTATCACTAGAATCTTTACCGGACCTCGCCGAAAAGTGTATAATAATAGTAAATAAGCTTAAGGAGGCACTATTATGGCACAAACATACAAACACATCCTGGTACCCGTTGATGGGTCAGCAGAAGCTGAATTAGCCTTCAAGAAGGCCGTTGCGGTTGCCAAGCGGAATGGTGAAGATGCGGAATTACGGTTACTGCACGTTGTTGATACGCGGGCCTTTCAAAACATCTCCAGTTTCGATACCTCAATGGTTGAGCAAGTCACTGACACTGCCAAGAAAACGCTGGACCAATACATTGACTACGCCAAGAAGCAAGGCGTTAAAAACGTTAGCTACTCGATTGAATATGGTGCACCAAAGACCATCATTGCCCGTGATGTTCCAAAAGAAATGGGCGCAGATTTAATTATGATTGGTGCCACTGGGCTGAATGCCGTTGAACGAATTTTAATCGGTTCCGTTACCGAATACGTTACCCGGACCGCGGTTTGTGATGTCTTAGTTGTTCGGACTGACCTTAATAACAAGCCAATCGTTAACTCTAAGAAGCGCGACAAGCGTTAATGATAGCCTTACCCTAAAGGTCTCAGATAGTGGTGGATGACCACTATCTGAGGCTTTTTTTCATAACTATTTACGTTTATTCTTCGTTAATGGCTGCTGCCAAAGGGGGTAGGAAGTACATGCAAGGCTAAGGTCAAAGGCGTGTCTATTAAGCTCTTCCCCATCAATTTGCCCATACTGAGCCGGGGATAATTGATATCTTAACTCCGTTCCCCGAAAGACCTTCGCCCGGCCGGAATTTGCCAACCGTCCCAGGGCAAAAAGGAGGATTGAATAGACTAGGGACAATAAATGCCGCTTTTCGAGCACGATTAACTCTAACTCTTGCCGGTCAACGCGCTGGTCTGGTGCCACCCGGATTCCACCCCCGATAAAGGGATGATTACTGGCAATCAGGAGAAAGGCCCGGTCAAATGACCAAGTCTGCTGGTGGGGTTGGGTAACCGTAACTTGGAAAGTCGGTTGGGTAAAAAGCACCTTAATTGCTTTGACAATGTAAGAAAAGGTTCCCAAATGATGGTGGTTCAAAAAATCTTTTGCACGGGAATGGTTCGTCGCATGGACAATGGCGGCGTCAAAGCCTATTCCTAAGTTATTAATAAAGATCCCCGATCGCTTAGTCGCCTGCTCGGTAAACCGGCCAACATTAATAATGTGCTGGTGGTCATTATCTAAGATCTGGCGTAATGCTTGCCGGGGTTGGGGCGAAATCCCATAGCCACGGGCAAAATCATTACCCGTGCCGGCGGGAATATAGGCAACCGGCAGTGCTGGTTGCCGTTGACTGGCTATCAATCCAGCAATTACTTCATGGAGGGTACCATCCCCACCAATTACAATCAGGCAATCAATATCTTCCCGCCTAGTCGCCAACCGTTGCGCTAGTTCGCGCGGGTGTCCGGGGTGGGTACTTTCGACCTTTTCATAGTCAATTCCGGTCTGGGGCAATAATTGCTGGATCGTCCGCCAGACTTGTTGCCCCTTTCCGCTGCCGGCACAAGGATTTACTAAAAATAAATACTTCACTAAACAATTCCTACCTCTCAACGATCAATAGTAATATTATACGTCTTTTTCTTCCCTTCACCTAAGAATAAGAAAGAAGAGTAGGCAGGGCGTACCCTTGTGAGTACAAATAGGCCGCAAACGTTCGAGCTTCGCAAACGTTTGCGGCCATTTGTGTATTGTGCTGTTGACTTTTGATCTATCCAACCGACTTAAGTCATAGCTCCATCCATGGATTTATTTTCTCATCGATTTTGCAGTATTAAGAAGTAATTAAATTAGTGGCATCATAGTTGGTTGGTCTAATACATGTTGGTAACCGGCCGGGGCGTTAACACATTGCGGAATAACATCGACACTTGGAGCGGCACTGGTTACATAACTCTCCTCCAGTGGAATCATATTCTGTACTTCAACGTCGATTGTTGGAATTCCGGCGATATGAATATGGTTATCAATGGCGGGCTCCTTCACAACATCATTGCAGATTTTATGAACATAGATTAGGCTAACTTTCTTTTCACCCTTAACATAACCACTCATAATGAAACGGTGGCCCATCATAGTTCCCTTTTTAACGACACCAAACGCCTTGGTTTGAAGGTCGTGTGGTGCCGTAAAGACTTCATGGGAAACCTTAACATCATCGAATTTAAGACCCAGACGATCACCCATTTCATAGACCGCTGCAATATAATAAGCCGCAATGCCAGCCTTTAACTTGTCCTGAGGGAACTTGTCAGGGTCCATACCATAACCGAAGACCTTTACCCAACTAGAGGTATTATTCTGATCATCTTCACCGGATTGAACGGTTAATTCATCAACATGGTCAACGAGGTTACACAGGTACAGTGGCAGATGAGAAGCGTAAAAACCTGGTAATAGGCCACTCGGCATAAACGTAACTCCATTCTTTTGCGCGGCCGCGTTAATCATCTTATATAAGTCCGGTGTAGTGACTTGTGAGTAGTATAGCGGAATGGTTGTAATACAGTTTTTCTTGGCATTTAAAACCTTAACCATATCTTCTGCACTTGGTGTAAATGCGCCGGTCTCAGGGTCATGACGGAGCGGAGTGTAAACTAGTACCACGTCAGCATCTAACTTTAAGGCAGCGTCGATATCGTCAGTAACCTTAACACCAATCTCCGGAAAGCCAAATAAACCAGCCGCGTCCTTACCGATCTTTTCCGGATCATTATCAACGGCCGCCACCAGCTGAACCGATTGGCGTTCACCGATCATCCGCACGGCGGCTCGACCAACATTACCTAATCCCCAAATAATCACCTTATACTGTCGCATAATAACTACTTCCTTCCTAAAACAGGCTAGCTGAAACATCAGTGCAGAGTGTTATTCGGTTCTAATTCTACTTAAAAAAGTTGGGATCTTTGAATTCAGAGTCAGGATAATGATAAAACCCTTGTCCCGCTTCAACACCGGTATGGCCCGCCTCGATCATTGGCTTTAGCTTATCGGCAATCTTTTTAAAAAGCTCATTGTGGGTCTGCTCATACTGGTTATTGACTACCGCATAAGTCGTCCGTAACCCCACAATATCTTGAATCATAAACGGTCCCAATGGTGAACCATTGGAAATCATCCAATCCTTATCAATCGTGTGGGGATCGGCAACGCCATTAGCCCACAGCGCCATCGCTGCATTTAACAATGGTACCAGTAGCGCATTCATGATATAGCCATGCTGTTCCTTCTTTAATACTACCGGAACCATCTTAATTGAACGGGCAAATGCAACCAGGTCGTCAATAACGGCCGTTGCCGTCTTCGGACTGCCCACAATCTCAGCAACATTATGTTTCCAGATATGGTTAGCAAAGTGTAAGTGGGCAAACTTATCTGGCCGATCAGTAAAAGTAACCAATTCACTTGGTACGAAGGTTGATGAATTACTAGTGATGATCGTCTTTTCTGGTAGCAGTGGACAAAGCTCACTGTAGAAGGCCTTTTTTATCTCCACTGACTCAGAAACTGATTCGATGACCAAGTCGGCATCGGCAACGGTTGCCGCCAGATCATTACTAATACTGGTAATATTGTCCCGGGCTGCCTGATAATCCTCTGCGGTCGCTTGCATTTCTTTCATAAACGGTGCCTTAATTGCCGCTAATCGTTTCTCGGCCCGGTCAATGTGCCGGTTCCAAATCTTGACCTGGTAACCACAGCGAGCAATCTGAAAGGCAATTTGACTCCCCAACACACCGGCGCCAGCAACTACCACATTCTTAATTTCCATAACAACGCCTCCTAAATCTTCTCTGCACACCTTTATCTTACCATAAAATGGTAGCGCTTTCGTAAACACAAAATGGCGTTAGTGGTTAATTATGGTACATACTTATTAACTAATCGTATTTTGGCACACTTTTCATTAAAACTAACGGTACACAAAAAGGACACCGAACATTCGAAAAGGCGAATGTTCGGTGTCCTTTGCGCTGTAGTCATCAATGATCTCAGCACAACTTTTTATAGTCCTTGTAGTTCTTTTTCGATGCTTTCTTCGTTCAATTTCCCGTGGCGGGCAATTGAAAGACTCTTCGCAATTTCCAGGTTTTCCTTAGCCTTATCGTTCTCGCCTAGTTGCTTGTAGGCACGACCAATATATAGGTATAGTTGGTCGAGGATAAAGAGTGAGTCGCGTTCCCGACTCAATTGAATCCCACGCTTGGCACTTTCAATTGCCTTTTCTGGTTCACCTAAGCGCCAGTAAAGCTCAGCAATCTGGCAATTAATTGATGCCCACTGGTGTAGACTACCGATCAACTTCTCGTTATCAATCAGCTTAACGGCCCGGTTGGTTAACCGAATTGCTCGCTCTTGATCATCACGTTTCAAGTATGCTAGCGCCATCCCGGCAGTTGTCATTACCAGGTAAATGTTAGCACTAGTTGTCGCAAATTGAGTTAGAACCAGTTCAAAATTAAAAATGGCATCGTCAATCTTACCATCAGCAATTTGAACCATCCCCAATAGGTAGTAATAACGTTGCTTATCAAAATCACTATTAAGGTTCTTAACACTTACCTTAGAGATTAATTCCTTAGCAGTGTCATATTCTTGATCGGTTAATGCATCAATGATTTTATTAAAAGTATCATTGATTCCGCTAACCTCATTTTCAACAATGCGGTCCGTCTGAATATTAAGACGTTCGCAGATTGCAGTTAAAATATCCATCTTAGGTAAACGGTTTTGCTTTTCCATTAAACTAATCGTCGCTTGAGTACAGATACCTTCAGCTAATGCTGTTTGTGATAACCCTCGCTTGCGGCGAATTTGTTTTAAAACATCTCCACGGAGTTTCATCGATTATCATCCTTCATTAAATATAATGTGTAATATTATTATTAATATCAACTTTCCCAATATTGTATTATAGCACTAATTATAGGATTGTCAGTAAAAGTCCACCAACATTTGACGATGTTAGTCATTTACAATCAAAATGATTATTAAGTAAAAAGCTAAGGGCTACACTATAGGTTTTTCTAGATAGGTCAAAAACGAACGGTGCGGTACACAAACGAGGTCCAAAGTCCGGCAAAAGCCGAGCTCTGGACCTCTATTTGTGCTCGTGGGGCTCGAAAACGGGGTCATTTCCGAATTCTGTCCCGCTGCCCTACTAGTCAATTTTAATACCAATGATCAAAGAACCTAGTTGTACTTCTTCTGGCCGACGTGTTCCTTCCCCAGTTCACGGAAGTCATACTTAATTTGACTGTTCCGCTTAAACTCATCAAGTCCTAATTGGATCAGCTGATCAATTAGGTCAGAATAGGAAATTCCGGAAACCTCCCACATCTGTGGGTAGAGGCTAATATTAGTAAAGCCGGGAAGGGTGTTGGGCTCACTTAGGTATGGCACATTGTTAGAGTCAACCAGGAAGTCAATCCGGGCCAGCCCCTTCATCCCCAGAGCCTTGTATGCTCGTAAGGCCATATCCGTAATTTCATCGGTTAAGTACTGTGGTAACTTTACCGGTAACTCAAAGACCACGCCACTAGCATCAACGAACTTATTTTCATAGTCATAGAACGGGTCGTCCTTTGGTACCCGGACCGCACCTAATTTGGATGCGACGGGATGTTCATTACCGAGAATTGAAATTTCAACCTCTTGCGGGTGGTCAACCCCTTTTTCAGCTAAGACCTTAAAGTCATACTTAAAGGCATCCTTAAGGGCGGCCGCGTACTCGTCCGCATTTGTTACCCGGTGGATACCAACCGATGACCCCTGCTTAGCGGGCTTGATAAAGACTAAGTTCCCCAGTTGTTCTTCCAGACGTCCCCATGAATATTCCGCCTGGTTCTCTGGCGTAATCAAGACGTAAGGCGTATTCCGAATTCCCGCCTCATTCAAGATCTTCTTAGTAAGGTCCTTATCAAACGACATCGCGCTCGCTGCAATGTTAGAACCAACATACGGCTTCTTCAGGAGTTTAAATAACCCCTGCACCGTTCCGTCTTCACCCAAGTTACCATGAATTACCGGGTAGAAAAAGTCCACCCCTGATAACTCGTTAAGGGCCATGATTGGCGCTAACGGCCGGTCCAGGTCCATGTGCTGGTAAGCATCCTTTACCACGTCTGCTTCAGGCTCACCATCAAAGATGCGCTGTGAGTAAGCATTGTTTAGTAAAATCCCATCCTTAGTAAACATAAAGAGACTGACATCATACTTTTCCTTATCCATGGCATCATAAATATTATGTGCTGACCGCTTCGAGACATCGTGTTCTGATGAGTTACCGCCGAATAAGAGCGCAACACGTAATTTCTTCGTCATGTAAATACCACCTTATCAATTAATATTCATAATTTCAAACCGAATTCTCTGAACCTTCAGTATAGCATGAAATCTAATAGTAACCAAGCAGCGATTGAAATTTAACCACTAAAAAAGAAGTGGGGTAGAAGTCGTAACTGACTTCTGCCCCACTCTCGCTTATTGCAACTATTTAACAATTACAATCCAGTTCTTATCCTGGTCACTACTCGACAGGTCCTCGGGCTGGTCGGCTAACTTATCATTAACCTCCACGATGGTCCCCGCAACCGGGCTATCTAAGTCCGTTACTGCCTTTTCTGCCTCTACTGACAAGAACTTACCATTCTTTTCTAGAACCGTTCCCTTTGCCGGTAGGTCAATAAAGCTAACTTCACCGAGGTCATCTCGACCCTGGTCATTTAACCCAACCTTAGTGGTGCCATCGGCCAGTTTAGTCGTCCAAAAGTAGTTATTTTGTGTTGCCATTATTCTTCGCCCCATTATCTAAATTCTCTATTATTACTAAACATATACGAGTGGTGGTGATACCGCATCGACATCACCATTCCGATCCCAATCAGGTTACCGATTAGCGATGATCCACCGGAACTAATGAATGGCAACGGGATCCCCGTCAGTGGTAGTAACCCGATGTTCATCCCAATATTTTCAAAGACGTGGAAGAGGATCATCATGATCACCCCGGTTGAGATATACGCATAAAATTCGTTCTTGGTATCAAAGGTTACCCGAATCATCAGGTAGATCAAGAGGAGGTAAATCAAAATTAATAAGATCCCCCCCACAAAGCCAAAGTTCTCACCAATTACCGAGAAAATCATATCTGATTCCCGGACCGGTACATAGACCTTGGAGTTATTAAAGCCGGTCCCGGTTATGCCACCAGAACCAACGGCCTTAATACTTTGCCACAGCTGGTAACCCTGGTTCGTCGTATCCTGTTCCGGATGTAACCAGGTATCAACCCGGTCGAACTGGTAAGCCTGAAAACCAATGTGTTCAAGAATCGTTCGCCCAACGGTACTGGTAACCATTGCCAAAACCGAACCACCAATCACGGCAAGCCCAATTGCGGCGGGCGCCAAGATCCGCCAAGTAACCCCTGAGACTAGCACCATTCCGGCAAAAATTGCACAGAAGACCAACGCCGTCCCGAAGTCATTTTGGAAGTGTAGTGAAATCAAAACCGGCAAGAGCCATAAGAACATTGTCCCGATTAGTCGCCAGTCAGATTGAACCGTGTGGACAGGATAACGATTATTATGGGTCGTAATTACCCGCCCCATCATTAAGATATAGGCCGGCTTCATAATTTCCGAGGGCTGAAAGGTAAACGGCCCGATCGCAAACCAACTCTTGGCACCGGTATTTACATAGTAGGACCGGCTATAGAATACCAAGATGGCAAACATTAGGAAGATCCCTAGCCAGTAAACAATCGGGGCTAATTTCCACAGCTGTTCCGAATCAAACTGCATAATTACAACCACCAGAATAACCCCGATGACGTACCAGACTAACTGAGTAATTACTGACCGGGCCACACTAACCGGCTGCTGGTCATGAACTGCGGCCACGTAGATCGATGCCAGGCCAATTAACGCCAGCATTAAAACACAGAAGATAATCCCCCAGTCGATTCGGCTTTCTTCATCATTTTGCGAATTTTGCATTACCTAACTCCTTTACGCCAGATTTTTCACAAGTAAATTCCTCTACCGCTGGTGAAGGTGGTATTGCTGAAGGACCATTTCCAATCCTTCTTCTTGTGAACGGACATTAAACTCACTCTGGTCCGCAACCAGTAATGCTTTAAAGCGCTCATTTTCGGTCGTTACTTCACCAATTAAGCGCCGGCCGATAAAAATCTGCTGAACTGGTTGGTGGTGACGTTCGATATCCTTAACGTTTACTTCAATTTTCTTATCTCTTTTTGACACTTTTTCACCCTTATTATTTATGCTGACGCCGGAAAGTAAAATGATCGGGGACCGGGTCGTAGCCACCCTTAACAAAGGGATGACAACGAAGGATCCGGGCCCCGCCAAGGAGAATCCCCTTCAGGCCAAACCGCTGTAGTGCTTCTAGCATATACTGTGAACAGCTTGGATAGTAGCGACAAGCACGGTAAGGCCGCCGGGCCGAAATCCCCTGCTGGTACCAGCGCACTAAGTGACATAATAAGCGAACCATCACTGGTTACTTCTTATTATCTGTCTTTTGCATCCGCTCTAACATTTCACCGGCACCCTTGGCAACATTATCCAGGGGATCTTGGGAAACAACGACTGGAACCTTTAAGCGTGAACTAAAGAGTTGATCAATTCCACTTAATAAGGCGGTCCCACCGGTTAAAATAATTCCCCGGTCAATGATGTCACTAGCTAATTCCGGTGGAATGGTTTCCAAAACGTTAACCGTTGCCGTCACGATTTGCTCTAAGGTATCATGGAGGGCTTCTTCAATTTCGTTTTGGTTAACCGTGATCTGCTTTGGCATCCCCGTAGCAACATCACGACCACGAACGTCCATTTCCTTAGGATCATCAACGTGTAAAGCAGTCCCAATTTCCATCTTGACGTTTTCGGCAGTGTGGTCACCAATTACGAGACCGTGCTTATCCTTGATATAAGCAGCAATATCATTGTTCATCTTGTCACCGGCCATCCGGATTGATTGACTAGCAACAATATCACCTAATGACAAGATGGCAATGTCACTGGTACCACCACCCATGTCGATTACCATGCTACCACGGGGCTTAAAGATATCGAGCCCCGCACCGATGGCGGCAACCTTTGGTTCATATTCCAGGTAAACCTTACCACCACCGGATTGTTCAGCAGCTTGAATAATTGCCTTCCGTTCAATCTCGGTAATGTTCGTTGGGGCACAAATCATGATGTTTGGCTTGGACATGAAGCCCTTGACGCTTAACTTACCGATAAAGTAAGACAGCATTTCCTGGGTAACATCAAAGTCAGAAATTACCCCATTCTTCAACGGACGGATTGCCCGAATGTTGCTAGGGGTCCGACCAACCATCCGGTAAGCCTCTGAACCAACCGCGAGGACCTTATTGGTTTGGGTATCGATAGCGACAACAGACGGTTCGTTTAATACGATTCCCTTTCCCTGAACGTAAATTAGAACGTTTGCTGTTCCTAAATCAATTCCGATATCTTTAGCCATTCAACTTATCTCCTTTTGCAATCATTTTTATCATAACCTGGTAAACCACCAGTTAATTTTTTAGATAATATCGTTGGTATTATACCACAGTTTTACTATTTTACTCCTTTTCTGAGCCCTTGTTTTGCCGTGATCGCCATTCCGGATTAATCTTAAACTTATCTTCAATATTAAGCCGGTCGATCTGGGCGCCAAGGGAGTGTAATTTCTGGTAAAAGTGGTAGTAACCCCGGTCTAAGCACTGCGGATTACGAATTTGGGTAATTCCCTGTGCCGCTAAACCGGCTAGTACCAGTCCAGCCCCAGCACGGAGGTCCGGGGCCGTTACTTCGGCACCACTAAAACTAGTCGGGCCATCCAAGATCGCCACTGATCCAGAGATTTGAAAATTTGCATTCATTCGCCGTAACTCTTCGAGGTGGTCAAAGCGCTTTTCAAAGACGCGTTCTTCCATGGTACTAGTTCCATTGGCTAACAACTGCAAAACCGTCATCTGCGGCTGAAGGTCAGTTGAAAAGCCCGGATAGGGCATTGTCCGGACGTTCGCCGGAATCAAAACACTGGTCCCCAACACCCGTAAGCCATCGGCCTGCTTAATAATGGTAACCCCCATCTCTTCAAGCTTAGCAATCAGGGGCGCATTATGCTCAGGAACGGCATTTTGCACGATCACGTCACCGTTAGTTACCGCTGAGGCCAGCATCCAAGTTCCCGCCTCAATTCGGTCGGGAATAATATCATATTGCGCCCCGTGCAGGTAGTAGACTCCCTGAATCCGGATGACCTTACTACCGGCACCGTGAACCCGGGCTCCCATCTTATTGAGTAAGTTAGCTAACTCAATAATCTCCGGCTCACAGGCAGCATTTTCAATGGTAGTAATTCCTTCCGCCATTGTAGCAGCCATCATAATGTTTTCCGTAGCACCCACACTAGGATAATCAAGTGGAATTCGGGTACCCACCAGGTGGTCACACCGGGCTTCAATAAAGCCAGCATCCTGCCTAATCTGTGCCCCTAATTTCTGTATCCCGTAAACATGCAGGTCAACCGGGCGGGCCCCAATTGAACAACCACCGGGAAGGGCGATTCGCACTTGACCAGTCCGAGCCAACAACGGACCCATTACCAGGATCGAAGCCCGCATTTGGTTAACATAATCATACGGCGCCTCTGATGACAGGGGACAGCTTGCATTAAGCACCAATTGTCGTTGCTTTTTACCATATGCTGTTTTTAAATTTAAAAATCTTAATAGACGATCCATTACCTGGACATCCGTTACCGGTGGAACATTATTGAGGGTCACGGTTCCCTGGACCGCTAAAATGGCCGCTGCCTGCAATGGTAAGGCAGCATTTTTCGAGCCTTCAACGGTCACGTGTCCCTGCAGAGATTGACCACCCTTAATTATTATTTTTTCCATTTTCTCCTCCAGCATCCTTAGCGAACAAGGTAAGTTAAATTACCAATTGCCGTTAAAATCCCCAAGAAAAAGCTCGCACAAAGATAACCAATTGCGGTTGACAGAAGAACAATTGCTAACGGTAACGTTCGCGGTGGACGATGAAAGAACCGTTCCAAGTGAAATCCCTGAATCGCAGTAAAAGCTAACCAGATAAAGATAAATTGTACGACAATCTCTAACAGGGCATGAAGACCTGTCATCTGCACTTGATCACCTTCTTTTCATAAACCAATTTGTATCATATCATATGATCAGTGATAATGGTGGAGTTCACCCAAAGTTTAACCTTATATTAAGAAGGTTAAAAGGCCGCTAGTACCAACTTTCTGGTACTAGCGGCCTTTTAATGGAAGCGTGTTGAACACTCCTCGTAAGTCAATTAAGACTTAATATTTAGTTGTTGCCGTACTTTGAAGCGGCGTTCAAACGGTTAATTGCCCGCTTAAGGTGAGCTTCCGCCCGCGCCAGATCATCACTGTTGTGACTCTTTTTAGCAGCGGCAATTTCAGCTTGTGACCGTTCCTTCGCGCTCTTAGCACGTTCAACATCAATTCGCTCTGGCAGTTCCGCACTATCAGCAGCAATCAATGCCTGGTGACCATCAAATTGGATAATCCCCCCATTAACTGCCGCTACTTCGTCTTCACCGTCAGCATGCTTAACACGAACAACACTGATTTCAAGAGACGCAATCAAGGGCACGTGATTAGCCATGACCCCCATTTGGCCACCCGCAGTGTTCATAATGAGCATCGTTGCTTGATCGTTATCATAAACCGTGCCGTCAGGAGTGATAATAGTGACCTTAAATTTACTGTCAGCCATAAATTATCCCCTCCTAATCTGCTGCGTTTTCTTGTTCAGCATCAGCCTTCATTTTCTTTGCTTTTTCTACAGCGTCATCGATGGTTCCAACCAGCCGGAATGCTTCTTCCGGTAGGTCATCGTACTTACCATCAAGAATGCCCTTGAAGCCTTTAATGGTATCCTTCAATGAAACATACTTACCTGGCGTACCAGTAAATTGTTCGGCAACACTGAAACTTTGCGAAAGGAAGTTCTGAATCCGCCGTGCCCGAGCAACAATCGTCTTTTCTTCATCAGACAATTCATCCATCCCTAAGATAGAAATGATATCTTGTAACTCGTGGTAACGTTGCAGAACGTGCTGAACTTCCGTTGCGACTTCGTAGTGTTCCTTACCAACAATTTCTGGAGTAAGGGCCGTTGAAGTAGATTCCAATGGGTCCACGGCTGGGTAAATACCAATCTGGGTCAGACGACGTTCCAGGTTAGTAGTGGCATCCAGGTGGGCGAAGGTCGTCGCTGGGGCCGGGTCGGTGTAGTCATCGGCAGGAACATAAACGGCTTGAATTGACGTGATAGACCCCTTCTTGGTAGAAGTGATCCGTTCCTGTAACTGACCCATTTCAGTCGCCAACGTTGGCTGGTAACCAACGGC
>NZ_JBJEEL010000049.1:0-39993 GCF_051873035.1 Limosilactobacillus sp. | reverse complement strand
TTCTTGCTTAATCTGCGTCATTAAATTTGTTCAAGTTATTTATTGCAATCTGCCTAATAAAAAAATCTCCCCAGGCGATTAATTGCCGGGGAGATTTTATTTTACTTCAGGTACTTGGCAGGGTCCGCCACAAAGTCCGCCACCTTGACGTCCGTGGTTTCCTTAGTGGCCGCTTCCTTTAACTGGAAGTGACCTTCACTAACTTCTTGTTCACCAAAGACGGCAAAGTACTTAGCATTGCGCCGGAAGGCTTCCTTAATTTGCTTACCAACCTTTACGCCACTGTAGTCCTTGTCAGCAACGATTCCCTGTTGCCGGACCTTGTTCAGAATTTCAAAGGCGAGGTTGTTACCCTGGTCATCAGCACTTGCTAAGAAGAGGTCTAGCTGGTCTTGTGGTGCAAAGTCGGGATTTTCCTGCTGCAGCAAGATCATCAGTCGTTCAACACCCATTCCAAAACCGATTCCCCCTTCTTCAGGGCCACCCAGTTGTGAAATTAGGCCGTTGTAACGACCACCGGCACAAACCGTCGTGTAGCCGCCACCAAAGGCCGGTGAGTCGGACATGATTTCAAAAATCGTGTGGTTGTAGTAATCCAACCCCCGCACCATGTTACTGTCAATCTCGTAGTCGATGCCTAATTCCTTCAACAGGGCTTGAACTTGGTCAAAGTAGCTTTGGGACTCATCATCCAAGTAGTCCAGGATGGATGGTGCATCCGCCACGATCTTCTGGTCACCTGCATCCTTGCTGTCGAGGACCCGCAGGGGGTTCTTGTACAGGCGTTCCTGGGAATCCTTACTCAGCTCATCATAGTGGGGCTTTAGGTAATCAATCAGAGCTTCCCGGTAATCGGCCCGCACTTTCTTATCGCCCAAGGTGTTGATAACGAGCTTAACGTCAGGAACACCAAACATCTTGAAGAGGCGCATTGCCATGGCGATTACTTCCACGTCAATTTGTGGTGATTCGTTGTTTAAAGCTTCCACACCAATCTGGTGAAATTCACGTTGCCGACCAGATTGCGGCCGTTCGTAGCGGAACATTGGTCCCATGTAGTAAACCTTGTACGGCTTTGGGTATTCGGGACCGTACAGCTTATTTTCAACATAGGCCCGGACAACCCCAGCCGTCCCTTCTGGACGTAAGGCAATGTGCCGGTCACCCTTATCATGGAAGTCATACATTTCCTTGGTTACGATATCGGAAGTGTCACCGACATTCCGTGAAAAGACGTGGTAGTCTTCAAACATTGGTGTCCGGATCCCCCGGTAACCAAACTGGTGAAAGACTTCCCGGGCCGTTGCTTCCACTTTTTCCCATAAACCGGTTGTTCCTGGTAGTAGGTCCGCGGTTCCCTTTGGCTTTTGATAATCCATTTCATTTTCCCCTTTCATTAACAAAACCCTCTAAGGCTAACTAGCCTTAGAGGGTGATTTTCTCACTGTCCCACCTCTATTTACACCAGCTTCACAGCTGCTGCCTCAAGAAGTTAACTAACTTCATGACGATAACGGGTCCTTCCGGGGTTGGCTACTGAACTTCACCAATCCAGCTTAGTAGAGGTGGTTTCACAGCCACTGCTAGCTCTCAGCACTGCTAGTTCTCTGTCAAGGTGTGGCCGCTTTAGTTCTACTTCAAATGCTTTTAAAGTTCACCAGTGATTTTACCATAAGTCACTGCTTTTGGGTATCTCTATTTAACAATCCCTCTTTGCCGACGTAGGTGGGTGAGGTAAACGAAGACAACCAAAAGCGTTCCCACCATCAAGGAGAAGACGGAAATAAAGAGCTCCTGGTAATTTCCCTGGTCAATCACAAAACCACCGTAGAGGGGTCCAATTGCCCGCCCGATCGACATTGTAATGTTTAATAGGCCTTGGTAGTGGCCCGTTTCGTTCACCGTTGTCAGTTGCGAAATCCACGCTGGCAGTCCCGCAAAGCTAGTCATTTCACCAACCGTTAAGATCACAAAATCAAGTACGAAGAACCACAGACTCCGGGCAAAGATCAGCAGTAAAAATGAACTGGCAAAGATCAGCAGTCCCGCCATAATCTGGTTAGATAAGCGCACATAAGGACTGAGTTTATTAACCAGTGGCTGACCGGCGATAATCAAGACCCCATTCAAGGTCCACAGCAGACTATAAGCATAGAACGGAATCCCCATATTAGTCATGTGGACCGCCATCACGCTTTCCCATAAGGAGTAGCTCAGGTGAACCGTGATGTAGTTAATCAGGATTAACCAAATCAATACCAGAACCCGGTGGTGACTACGGGCCGCCTTCCCCTGTTTAACCGGTGCCGTCCTTGCTGGCAACTTCACCCGAACATTTAGGTTAAAGATCACCACCAGCATCAAAAGGCCATAAAAAATGGTGGCAACACTAAAGACCAGGACGACGCTAATTGGTAGTAAGACACCAACTGCCAGGGTTCCGATTACTACCCCAATGTTGTAGGCCATGTAAATATAATTAAAGACGTAGCGTGAGCTGTGATCACTTACCAAGGAACCATACGAATTAACAACTGTCATGTTAATCCCATCCCCAAAGCTGTTGATCATCATTAAGATGGCAAACCATGGCCAACCATGCTCAAAGACCAGTGTCAGGATCGCGAGTGTCGATAGGGTTACCCCGAGCACCGCTGTCTTGTACTGGTTCCAATGGTCAAATAACCAGCCTCCCAAGTAGTTACCGGCCATCATGAAAATCGAAATAAAAAGCATTACGACCCCGGCAGTGGTCAAACTTTCGTGAAGGTAGTTATGCATGTACATCGTGGTTAGTGGCCATAAAAAGGCAGCCCCAGTGTTGTTTAATAAACTGGCCAGGGCTACCCATTTTAGCTTAACCTGCGTTTACTTCGTCATTCTCTCACCTCAGTTAGGATAACTTTAGTGTTCATGAACCATTTCCGATGATGGTACCCGGAGCAGCGTGTACGTCGCGGCATCCCGGTCGGCCCGCAGGCCTAATCCATTCAACGCAGTATTCTTATAGTGAACCGTCATTTCAGCCACAAAGGCCTTCCCAGTCGTCCGGTTTTCCTTTCTTAACCGGGCCTTATTCCACGGCAACGAGCTGGCATCAAGGGTGATAATCCGGTCACCATCAGCAACTGAACCATAGTGTGAATTAGTGGTGTACCGGTTACCATCAGCCCAATACGTGTACGAAACAATTGGGTGCTTGCCATTCTTACTCCGCGTTGCCAAAACATAGTAGTAGTCATCATTTTTGTTGTGAAGCTGCAGTGGTGAATACTTCGTGGTCGTCACCGTCTGCTGGTGGTTATTGATATCCGCCTGCCGGAAGAAGGTCAGGTAGGCCATCCCCCCAATCCAAACCAGTGCCACCACTATCATTGCAACATAACGCCAAAAAAGCTTTACTGAAAAGGCAGTCTTGGTCTTCGCAATTAACATTAACTGTTGTACACGGATGTAGTGGATTACGTAGCAGAAAAATACTACGGCTAAGATCCACAACAGCCAACCCAACCAGTTCCAAGTCATATTATTAACTCTCCATTCTGTTTGCCAAATTTATACCTTGATTATCACACAAAACCACTGACTTGTCCCACTAATTCCGTTTGATTTTGGAAATAAATTAAAGCTTTCTTTTTTGCAAATCTGCAAACTGTGCTAAACTAAAAGCTAGTGCCAATTCGATATTGTTATTACTAAGGACAATCTAGGCAACCGGTAGTTAGACTACCTGATTCATAAGGAGGAATTGATTTCATGGATAATTTGAGTGAGTTAGCCCAACAATTAATTAAATTTGAGCATGATAATGACTTAAACGATAATGAAGTTGCTTTTGGGAGCCACCTGTCAGTCGAGCGGATTCATGACATTAAGTCATCAAACTCTGCCGCGACTTCTGAAGAAACCGAATTACTCCAACGATTTATGCAAAGCAAATAAAATCACTGTGTTAAACATAAAATGGGGGCTGTGACCTGGTCAAAGTAAGGGTCGACAGCGCGGTACACAAATGGCGCCAAGCGTTCAGTTTTCTGAATGCCTGGCGCCATTTGTGTTCATGGAGGCTGCTATCATGCCCCCGTTAATATTTAAAACTATTCACGAAAAGTGACTGGTAACGTGACTGATGAAATTGCCGCCTGGGGGGCTGCCACCCGTTTTAGCAAGGTTTTAATCAACTGGGTTGCCAATTCTGGGACTGGCTGGACAACCGTTGGTAGGTGGGGGGCCACTTTCCGGATTAACTGTGAACCATCATAACCAGTAATAAAAAAGTCCTTTCCCATTTCCAGTCCGCGGTCGCGGTAAACTGCGGCAATTTCTAGCGCTTGCACATCGTTTGACGCCACTACCCCATCGTAAATTCCCGGAAAGGTCGTTTGAAAATCAAGCTTTTCTAATGCTAAAGGATCGAAGCTCCGGTGTTCCGCTGTCAGCCGGTCGAGCACTCCTTGCAGACGGTTTAATGTTGGCGAGGCCGAAGTATCCTCATCGACAATTACCGCAATATGCGTTACTCGATTTTTTAGCAGGTACTCAACCGCCAACTGGCCGCCGTGGTAGCTATCCGATGACACAATCGGAATGTTATCAGCAAGGTACCGGTCAAATGAAACAATGGGCGCCGAAATGCGGTGGTATTCATCAATATCCAGGTTATGCGAACCAGAGATAATCCCATCCACCTGGTTTGCCATCAGCATGCTCAAGTACTCGTGTTCAATTTCTGGATTTTCCGCCGACGAAGCAATAATTGTCTTGTACCCCTGCTTAAATAGCTGGCGTTCCAGCTCATTACCTAGTTCGGCAAAGAAGGGATTGGTCAAATTAGGGAAAATTAGGCCAATAAACTTAGATGGTTTCCCCTGCATTGCCCGGGCCAAAGCATTGGGCTGGTAATTCAGCTGGCGCATCGCCGCATGAACCTTATTGATTGTCTTTTCGCTCAGTGACCCGTAATTATTAATAACCCGTGAAACTGTTGTAACTGAAACACCCGCCAATTGGGCAACATCTTTCAATTTAGCAACCATACTCCTACCTCACATCATATTGACTTAATAATACATTATTATAAAACAGTGTCCGGAAAACTGGAATATTTTCCGTCTTTATATTAATAGGATTCCCTTCCCGACCTTTCATTTGATAAGAAAGTGGTCACTGCCAATCATTTTCGGGTCCATCATTAATAATATCAATATTACTAATATAAATTTTCTTATTGCATTTTTGTAACTTCATTGACTATTGGCCGAATAAATGCTAGTTTTAAAGACAGTTAAATCTTAACAACTTCTTAATAATTTTATTTAAAATTTAGCAAGTTCATTTACAGCTTCAAGTATAGTTTTCAACTATCACATTTTAAATGACGAGGAGGAGCTAACCACTAATGAAAGCAGAGCTTAATAAGACAACACATTTCAAGATGTATAAGAGCGGTCGTAAGTGGGTAGTCGCTGGTTTGACTGCCGTTTCCTTGTTAACAGCAACTGGGGCGGTTGCTCATGCGGATAATGACGCCAATCAGGTACCTGTAGCAAATGAGAATGTTAACACTCCACAAAGTGCTACTGGCACCACTAGTCAGGCAACTAGTGATAGCAGTCAGGCGCCGAACAGTAATAGTAGCCAGACGCCAAGCAGTAATAACAGTCAAGCACCGAGTTCGGCAGCACAAAATACCCAAGCTGCAGCACCACAAACTAGTACTACTGCAGCATACGCGGCCCAGACCGATACTCAACAGAGCCAGGGTGTTGATTTGAATTCCCTGCACTTCAGTAATAATGCACGCAGCCAACAGTTTATCGAAAGCGTGGCTCCGGGTGCTATTAATACCTGGAATGAGTACCAGATTTTACCATCGGTTACAGTTGCCCAAGCTATTCTGGAAAGTGGTTGGGGAAGCTCTACGTTAACAACTCGTGCGCACAACTTATTCGGTATCAAGGGTTCCTACAATGGCCATTACGTTACCATGCCAACCGGCGAATACTTCGGTGGGCGCTATGTAACGATCAATGATAATTTTCGGGCCTACCCGAACAACTCCGCATCAATTGAAGACCACGGTCGCTTCTTAACTGTTAATAGCCGGTACAGCAACCTCCATGGTGATACCAACTACATTTCAGTTACTAACAAGCTCCGCGCTGATGGATATGCAACCGCTCCTAACTACGCAACCGCACTACAAAATTTGATTCGAACTTATAATTTAACATAGTTAGATACGGTTGCTTTATCAGGACACGTTGTCGTCAACAAGCAGCCAAATGACAACTCCTCCAGCAGTTACGGTAACAGCACTAACTACTACACCGTCCAAAGTGGTGACACCCTTTCTGGAATTGCCAACCGCTTCTCAACCACGGTCAACACGTTGGCCCACTTGAACGATATCCAAAATGTGAACCGGATTTACGTTGGTCAACACCTACTAGTTCGGCAGGCCCAGGCACCTGCGCCGAGTCAACCGACTAACCAAAATCAAAATCAACAGCCAACCCAACCGGTTCAACCAACGACACCAAGTCAACCGACCCAGCCGGTAACGCCAAGTCAGCCAACTAACACGACGAACGTCCAAACTAGTTACACCGTTAAGAGCGGCGACACCCTCTCTGGAATCGCCAACCATTTTGGTACCAGCTATGTTCAATTGGCCCAGATCAACCACATTGCTAACCCGAACCGGATTTATGTTGGGCAGGTTCTCCAATTAAGGTCTACTGGTAGCCAGAATAATAACCGGCCCGCACCAACCACTCCGACGACGCCATTGCACCACAATACGTCCTCTTCGGCTTCAGCAGCAGCGACAACCGGTTCTTACACGGTCAAAAGTGGCGATACCCTCTCTGGAATTGCCAGCCGGTTTGGTGTTTCCTATGAGCAATTAGCCCAAGCTAACGGTATTGCTAATCCCAACCGGATCTACGTTGGCCAAGTAATCCGCTTAGGTGGAACCACCGCCAGCCGTCCCGCAACTAACTACTCTAGTTCCCGGACAGCGGCTTACCGTGGCGGCTATACCGTTAAGCGCGGTGATACCTTATCTGGAATTGCGGCCCAGTATGGCCTAAATTGGTATAGCTTGGCTCAGCGGAACGGCCTTTCTGCTCCTTACACCATCTATGTTGGTCAACGGTTAGCACTCTAATTTAATGATCATTTACCATTAAAATGATTAAAGCAGAGCACTAAATTAGTGTTTTGCTTTTTTATGTTTTAAATATTAAAATCATATCGATGTAAATGTCTGGTTATTTTTTAGGGGGAGTAATGGTGCAATGGCGACCCATTATACTAACGAATTTACTAATATTACCAAGGCCAGCAAGCTCTTCAAAATGCTGGGTAATCCGCGACGTCTTCAACTGCTCTATCTCCTAATTCAACACCCGATGAGTGTTTCAGCGATCTGCAAAGAACTCGATTGGGAGCAGTCTGGGGTTTCCCACCAACTCCAGCTGCTCCGTAAATATAACCTAGTTCAACAGCACCGGCACGGCAAGACGGTTATCTACCACCTGGCTGACCCGCGTGTAATGACACTCATCGCCGATGTCTTAAGTCATGCCGATCAAATTATCGATTAGTATCGGTCAAAGATCCGCAAAAGGGGCGCCCCGCGTTTAGATTTCTCTAAACGTTGGGCGCCCCTTTTGTACTTACAGGGAATTAGTCGTCACCGGTCCCTGTTTTACTTCCCACTACTTAACAAACTTTAACTGAAAATCGTCCTCACTTTGGATATCCTTAACGACAACATCCTCGCCATCATGGAATTGGTCTTGGTTAACCCAGAAGCTTGGATGAACATGGCTATAAAACCGAAATGCGTAATATGGTGCGGAGTCCTTCAAGTTAACCTGCATAACCCCTTGTGAACCATCAGAACAATGAATTGCCTGCGTCTGATCATCGTTGTGAACAAATACTGTTGTCACTTTTAACACCTCCGTTTTATATTATAGCTCACTTTTGGTATACCTAACAATAAAACATATGGTGCATTAACTTATTAGTCAATTGGGTGAAGAAAGTCAAAAAACTCGCTAGTACTAACCACTATTGTACTAACGAGTTTTCTTTAATCTGCTGCTAGAGCATCAATTGGGTTTAACTTCGCGGCGTGGTGCGCTGGTAATAGGGCCGCGATAAAGGATATCACTATGGCAACCACTAACGCAAAGATAACATTACCGACTGTAATCTGGACAATATTGTACTTAATCAAGCCATACAGTGCGTGGTTCAGAATAACGGTCACAATTGCCACGATCACAAGTGCCAGTACGGCTGAGAAGAGGCCAATAAAGATGGATTCCGAGGTAAAGAGCCGGCGGATATCCTGCTTTCGTTCCCCTAACGCACGAAGAATACCAATTTCCTTAGTTCGCTCGGAGACTGACATGTACATCGTAACAATGATCATCAGGGCAGATACTAACAAGGAGATACCGGCAATCGCGGCGAGAATGGTCGAAGCCAGGTGCACATAAGTATTAACCGTCTTGAGGATCGAACCGACCGTGATTGCACCAAGGATCCGGTTATTCTTGCTATTGCGAAGGTTATTAATTCGGGTCGCCACTGACTCCACATTCGTCAAACTAGAGGCAGTCACTGCCACGAAGTTCGGTCGCGTATCGGCGCCCTTTTGCTTTAATAACCGCTGGAACGTGGCGTGGTTAATGTTTGTCCCAGCACTTGCTCCTTCACTGAGGCCCGCTACTTTAACCGTCCCTTCAATCGCAACCGGGTCCCCCTTCGGATTGACCCAGTTAAAGCTGAGCTTAACCTGCTTACCAATCAGCTTGCGGTACTTTTTAGGGCTAGTCAGTTGAATAGCCTGCTGCTTAGTGAGCACAATCTCGTTATTACCTGGTTTGTGACCGTGCTTAATCGAGTTAGCCGTCACCGACTTATTCCAGGTGGTCATCGTGGAGCCGCTTTGTTGGAGCTTACCGTAGCTGAGGCGGTACCCCCCGATCATGTTTCCCGCCTGGACACTTTCCACCCCTTTTAACTTCCGCAAACGATTGAGGTCCCCCTGACTGATAATCATTGATTGCGGGTCGGCGGTCATATTCTGCATCAATGAGGACTGAATTTGGTCTTGGGTTAACTTCTTACCGGTCGGGTTCTTGAAGACGGTAATGGAACGCGGATTAGTCAGCGAATTAATTTGGTTTTGGATATACCCGTTCACCCCGTTCCCCAACCCGCTAAAGAGGAGCACCGCAAAGATACCGATTGCCGTTCCCAGCATGATTAGTGAATTTCGCCAGAAGTTATACATCAGGTGTTTAAAAGACATCCGGTAACTAGCCGCCGCCGGGAGCTGCCGGGGTTCAATATGGGTCGGATCATCCGGGAGTTGGTAGGCCGGACGCAAGCGTTCATCACCATCAATTTTACCGTCAGCCAGGTGAACAACCCGGGTTCCGTGGTCAGCAACCTCCTGGGAGTGGGTGACCGCAATCACCAGTTTGCCGTCTTTGGCAATCTGGTCTAATAGTGCCAATACTTCCTGGGTATTTTGCGAATCCAACGCCCCCGTAGGCTCATCAGCAATGATAATTTGGGGGTCGCTGGCTAGGGCCCGCGCAATTGCTACCCGTTGCTTTTGCCCCCCGGAGAGGTGGTTAGGGTGCTTATTAACCTGCTCACTAAGACCGACCTGGTCGAGCAACTGGAGGGCCCGCTGACGACGTTCGTCCTTACTCAGGTTCGTCATATCGAGTGCTACCAAAACGTTGTCCAGGACGCTAAGGTGAGAAATTAGGTTATACGACTGGTAAATGTAGCCGACCATCGACCGCCGGTAGTTATCTAGCTGCCGCTCCTTACGGTGGTCAAGTAAGTCACCATTTACTAATACCTGCCCAGTGAAGTTACGGTCCAGTCCCCCAATAATATTCATCAGGGTCGACTTTCCACCACCGGACTCACCCAGAATCGATACAAATTCGCCCCGGTCAAATTGTAAGTCAATCTCTTTTAAGACCGGGAAGGCTTGCTTATCAAGGTAGTACGCCTTTTTAATCCCTTTTAATTCTAAAAAAGCCATTTTGTTCTCCTTATCGTCATTTGTAGCTCGATTATACCAAAGCGGTCGCACAGGAGAAAAGATTTGAAGCCAGTCTTAATTAAAAGTAATATTTCCCGGGAAATGTTACTTTTCCCGGGTTAACTTGCCGTCCATTAGTTGGTAGATGTGGTCGGCATATGCCCGTAGACGGAGGTCGTGGGTAACCACCACAATGGCCTTATTATGCTTAATGGCCATCTGACGGAGCAGCTGCCCCACCACCTGGACCCGATTACTATCAAGTGCCGCGGTCGGTTCATCGGCTAGGATAATCTCCGGATTGGGATACAGGGCCCGGGCAATTGCCACCCGTTGGTTTTGACCACCCGACATTTCATCCGAATAGTGATTAACTAACTGGTCGATTCCGAGATCCTTAAGCAGGGTCAGCAGTTCGTCCGCGCTCATATTGCCCGTCTTTTTATTTTTACGCACCAGTTCAAATTGTTCCCGCACCGTCAAGTAGGGAAGGAGGTTGTATGACTGCAGGACAAAGCCAATCTTATTGAGGCGCAACTGGTCTCGTTCCCGGGCCGAGTACTGTTCCAGCCGTTCCCCTTCCACCATAACGGTCCCACTACTTGGTGTTTGCAACCCACCAGCAATGGTTAGAAAGGTGCTCTTCCCAGATCCAGAAGGGCCTAAAATTAAACTCAGTTCGCCCCGGTCGGCCGTAAAATTAACGTTTTTTAGCACTTGCACCCGACTAATTCCGGTACCAAATTCCTTATTGATATTCTTTAGTTCAATTACTGACATCGTAATCCTCCTATCCATTAAGTGCCCGTACCGGGTCGATCTTTAGAATCATCCGCACTGGTAGTAAGGCACCGACTACGCCCAGCAGTATCAAAATAACCACCATCATGATTATTAAGGACCAATCTAATACTAACGGTACCGTTGTTGGCATTAGGCCAGCCGTGATTAGTGTCAAAAGCAGTCCGCCACAAATGCCGGCCGCCATTAAGATAACCGCCTGGTGAATCGTCGTGGCAACCAGGTAGCGGGTCGGGATCCCCTGTGCCCGCAACACGGCATAGTTAGGCATCTTTTGCATCGTCAAAATGTAAAGGAAGACGGCAATAATGATTAACGAAATTACCATTAAAAAGCCAATCATGAACGCAAAGGTACTATTCTCAGCCGCGTACCCCGGTAGTTTTTGGATAAACCGTTCGCTGGTGTAGTGGGCAAGGTTTTTAAACCGCCCCGGCTTTTCGGTTTGGTTAGCAATAATTCCACTAGCAACTACCTGAGGGGCCACGCCACGAAGCGTACGCCAGGTTGACAAGCGGCCATAGACTACGGGAGCAACGTTTAATTGGGCATCCTTAGTAAAGCCAACGATCCGGTAATTAGGACTCGTGGAATTTAATTTTACCCGGTCACCTAGGCGGTAGCCCTTAGCTTTCAGACTATTATCAACCACCAGTTCATGACTGTTACGGGCGTGCCGTCCCGCCGTTAACGGGATGTTATCCTTGGCAATGTATTGGTGGGGTTTCAAGCCGATAAACTGGGCACTTTCCTTATGTGTAGCCCCGTTGGTTCTTTTAATTACCACGGGGGCCTGGCCAACCAAGGCCTCATGCTTATTTAGCTTCTTATTAGCAAGTTGGTCCGTCGTGATTAGGGACTGGCTCATGTTATCGTTCGCGTTTTTATTGAGGAAGACCGTCTGGGTATCCCAACTAGTAATCGCGGCCTTGTTTTCACCCGCTAATCCCAGCATCATTCCCATCAACACAAACATCAAGTAGCTAATCATCACAATCATCGCAATAATTAAGCTATACCGTAATTTTTCGTGTTTAATTTCTTTAATTGCCAAAAACATTTTTGTTCTCCTTTGCTAGTAGGGCCTTTAGTACTGTCCGTAACCGGGTAATCACAACCTGTTCCTGGTCCGGCCGGGTCAAGCCATCTTTAATTGCCTGGTGCACTAGGGTCATCACGCCCCACTCGACCGGGCTTACCGGTCGAAGCCGAGATTCTTGATGACACAGCAGGGCCTCGTTAACCATAAAGTGACGCTTAACCAGCGATGCGTAGGGACTGGTGTTCACCCTATCAAGAAAATTGGCCACCTCCTGGGTATACTCATCAGCACTTAACAAGCGATGGGCCTTAATTGCACTATTATGTAAGTCTAGTAGCGCAAAGTGGTACAAGTAGTTATAAGCATCAGTCAGGTCATCAAAGTACTTGTAAAAGGCCCCCCGGGCGATCCCCGCCTGTTTAACAATCCGCGCGACCTGAGCATCTGCTAAGTCATGCTGACTAAACTCCGTCAAGAGTGCCTGTCGAATACGGTTCTGCTTCGCCGGTGCTAAATTTGCGAAAGTTTTACTAGCCATTTATGTCCCTCCATAATGACACCGTGTCACTTAGTCGTACTTTATGCTATCACCGAAAGTGACACCGTGTCAATCGAACTGTTAAAAAATCCCCAGGATTATTTCCCGGGGAATTTTTCGTATAACCTGATTAGGCTTCTTCGCCGGCTAATTTCACAACCGCCTTCGAAACATTTTCAATCCGGCCATTAACAAAGTCGTCGACCTTCTCAATGCCGAATTCATGGGAAAGCAGTGGCAAAACGTCAACCTTCCCCGAAGCCATCAGTGCAATTGAATCTTCAAAGCAGTAGGGATTAATAAAGGCCCCCTGGATCTTCAACTGCTTTTGGAAGACTTCATAACTATTAATGGAGAATTTGTCATCTGGGTTACCCACCCCGAACATGGAAACTTGACCACCACGGGCAGCCGCCTCAACAGCTTGTTCCTGGGTTTCTGGACGACCAACGGCTTCAATCACAATGTCGTATTCGTTCGTTGGAATTGTTTCCCCCTTCTTAGTATTGATCGTCTTTGCCCCAAACTGGTCATGGTTCAGCTGTAACTTTGCTTCGTTCCGCCCGCTTAAGGTTACTTCGCTGACCCCGTAGGCCTGCAAGGTTTGAACAAACAACTGGCCCATGAAGCCGTCACCGATTACCAATGCCTTTTGGTAAGGGTGAATTTCTAATAGGTCAACCCCGTGAACGGCGCAAGAAAGTGGTTCAGTTACCGCGGCGGCCTTTAGGGAAACGCTGTCCGGAATAGCGTAAACGACCTTTGCTGGTGCCGTAAAGTAGTCTTCAAAACCACCATCACGGGTAACACCAACGGCTGAAAGGTTTTCACACATTTCGGGACGGGAAGTCCGGCAGTACTTACATTCACCACAGTAAATGTTCGGGTCAACCGTTACCCGATCGCCAACCTTAACATTCTTAACGGCCGAACCGACCTTCGCAACGACCCCGGAGTTTTCGTGCCCTAAAACGATCGGTGGAACCGCACTGGCAGAGCCAGGTAGGCCGGCATATAATGCGTGATCAGTCCCACAGATCCCCGCATACGCGGTGTGAACTAAAACCTCATCTGGTTTAACTTCTGGGGTGGCAACGTCTTTTACTTCGAGTTGCTTTTTACCCGTCAAAACAAGTGCTTTCATAAAACAAATTCTCCTTCTCTGTATCTTAAATCTGCCCCATTATAATTAAGAATTACCGCCACTGTCAAACGCTTATCAAATTAAACGTTTTACCATTATAATGTTCCTTTAACTGAATTATCTTCATATATTAGATCTACCGTCCATAAACCAGTTAGCCAAAAAAGTTTAAATTTTTTCGAAGTTTTTGTGAAACTGTTTCAAGTGGTTATAAACCGCCATTCGACCCCACTTACTATTTGTGAAACCGATTAGAAATGCCGTCATTCCGGCGATCTTCCGTTGAAATGTAATATTTTTTATGCTAACCTAACAAAGTATTCGAATTAAGTTAAATTTGATTATCAATCAAGTTAACAAAATAAGATGAAAGGTGGATTTGGCGTGGATAACACAAAAAATCAACACAAAAAGCATCACTTGATAGAGTATGCTAACGGTAAGTCACTTGAAGAAATCAACGGTACCGTCGAAGTTCCCCATGGTAAGGGCTTCTGGCGAACACTATTCGCCTATTCTGGCCCCGGAGCATTAGTCGCCGTCGGTTACATGGACCCTGGTAACTGGTCAACTTCAATTACTGGTGGTCAAAGCTTCCAATATACCCTAATGACTACTATCTTGATTTCAAGTTTGATTGCGATGTTGCTTCAATACATGGCAGCTAAACTCGGAATCGTGAGTCAAATGGACCTCGCCCAGGCAACACGGGCACGAACCGGTAAAGCGTTAGGGATTATCTTATGGATTATGACCGAATTGGCGATCATGGCAACGGATATCGCGGAAGTTATTGGTGCGGCGATTGCCTTAAACCTGCTATTCCACATTCCGTTGATTCCATCGGTTTTCATTACTGTTCTTGATGTCCTTGTCCTGTTACTTTTGACGAAGATTGGTTTCCGGAAGATCGAAGCGATCGTTGCCTGCTTAATCTTGGTAATTCTCTTCGTTTTCGCTTACCAAGTAGCACTTTCTAACCCTAACTGGGGGAGTGCATTTATGGGCCTATTGCCGTCTGCAAAGGCAATTGCCCAGCACCCTCAAATTGGTGGAATCACTCCGCTGACTGGTTCACTTGGTATTATTGGGGCTACGGTTATGCCTCACAACCTGTACCTCCACTCCGCGATTTCTCAAACGCGGAAGATTGATCATAACGACCTGGCTAGTATCCGGCAAACGGTCCGGTTTACGACTTGGGATTCCAACATCCAATTGTCACTGGCCTTCATCGTTAACTCCTTGCTATTAATCATGGGGGTTGCCGTCTTCAAGACCGGGGCCGTTAAGGATAGTTCTTTCTTCGGCCTATACGACGCATTGAACAACACCGCCATGCTTTCCAACCCAATTCTGATTGCGGTCGCTAAGTCCGGTGTCCTGTCCACCTTATTTGCCGTTGCCTTATTAGCTTCTGGTCAAAATTCAACCATTACTGGTACCTTGACTGGTCAAGTTATCATGGAAGGTTTCGTCCACATGAAGATGCCTCTCTGGGCTCGGCGGCTAGTTACCCGGATTATTTCGGTTATTCCTGTTCTAGCATGTGTTGCAATGACTTCTGGTGAAAACGAGATTCAACAACACACGGCGCTGAACCTCCTGATGGAAAACTCGCAGGTCTTCCTGGCCTTTGCCCTCCCATTCTCCATGTTGCCGTTACTAATGATGACTAACAGTGAAGTTGAAATGGGTGAATTTAAGAACCGGCTTTGGGTTAAGATTTGTGGTTGGATTGCCGTGATTGCGCTAACCTTCCTGAACTTGTACAACCTACCGGCAACCTACGAGGGCTTCGGCCTGTGGTCCAAGGGCCTTTCCGACATTTTAGCTTACATTACCATTGTAGCTATTTTGGTACTGCTCATCTGGACCTGTGTCGAACTCTACCGTGGTGATAAGTGCTTTGCTGCCGAAGGTAAAGGGTTTGGTCAACGTGAAAATGAGTTAAAAGACTCCGACAAAGATTAAGTTCTAAAGATAGAGTGATAAAGACCCCGTCTGGCTGGCTTAGGCTGGTTGCGGGGTCTTTATTGATTTCCACCCTTCTTTACCATTTTTATAACGAGCCTTCATAGTTTCTTCACTTTTATCCACTATGATTTAGACAATCCCAATAATAAGTATTCTCCCTAGATAAATAAGAAACTAAAACGGCCACGCGTCACCTCGACGCTGACCGTTTTAGTTTTGCCTCCTACTAGCAATAAACAATGTTATAATATAGTCTTGAATGCTACTAAACACAGCCAACTGTGTACCCAGATGAGGTGAACACATTGAACAACAATAACCAAGACCGGCCCAGCCGGGTTCAACTATACGATTCTAAAAACAAAAAACGACGGCATGGCTTGAAGGGTAAAAAAGGCAGCTACCATCCGAAGAAGGGCGGCAACCGTGGGAAACGGACCTTCAAAATCTTACTCGGAATTCTGCTAGCGGTCCTGTTAGTGACGATTATCGTCTTTATCGTCAAACAGCAGGATCCCGTACGGACTAATACTGATGACGACAACACCAGTATTACTTCCAGCAGATCCAAACGGTCCAGTAGCCATCGCCACCACCGGCACCACTCATCTTCCTCGACGATCGACGATAACGATGGTGATGGTGATGATACTGGTAACGATAGCGGTACGACTACCTACTCATACTCCTACAGTCCATCCAGTGGCCGGACCGGTGGTGGTCAAACGACGACTAGCCGGGGCGGTGGCCAGACAACGACTGGTGGCGGTAGCGGTAACTACACTGGTGGCTCAACCTCAACCGGTGGCCAACAAAATGGTAATACCAGTTCTACCGGCGGCGCTAGTTCACCGACAACTGGCGGCGGTAATGCCCCCACTAGCGGCAATGGCGCGACCGCTGGTGGTAATTCACGGTAGTCACTTCGATTAACCGAAAAAATAAATTAATTTTCCCAACCCCCTTGTCAAACTCGGATTGGGTGCTATAATTCTAGTCAATTAGAGGATATGTAGTTAATAAGTGCTTAACCAGGGAGACGTGACCTAGGCTGGAAGTCATGTTTAGTCGACTATTACCTGTACCACCTCATTGATAATTATTGACCGAGATAAGGTCGATCGGGTCGTGTCCGTTAACACACCATAGAGAGAGTATTGAAAGTACTCTAAACATGGGTGGAACCACGCTAACTATTGATAATTAACGTCCCTAATATGTGCTTCGGCGCATATTAGGGACGTTTTGTTTTTTTATAAAGGAGAGATTTTTATGGCACAAGTCGCAGTTATGTCCGTTGACGGGTCAGTTAAGAAGATTGACCGGGATTCTAAAGAAGGTTTACAAGCACTTCGTAAGCTTTCTGCCCTCTTATTAAAGGGTGCATTGCAACAAGAATTTAAGGGAATTCGTTTAGGGGAAGCTGTTTTTGACGAAGACGGTTTCCATGTGGACTCCGATAAGGATGACCAACAAGTTTCCGCTGATGAATTACCTGCCTTGGAAGACGCCCTTCGCGGTGCCGCTAAGGATGCTAAGGTTGAATTCGTTGAAGTAGCACTTGACGATGCCTTGGCAGAAGTAAAGGATGACCCTTACTCCACCGAATTAATCAAGGAAGCTGCTAAGGACGGTAAGGTCGCTATGTACCAAGTCGGCGACACCAAGATTTTGGCCGATAGCGATATCCTGGTTTACGGTGACGCTATCAAGCACCTCAAGCTGCTCTCTGTTGCCGGTGCTTACTGGAAGGGTATGTCATCCAACCCAATGCTTCAACGGATTTACGGGACGGTCTTTTACAACAAGGCTGGTCTTGACGAAGATATGAAGAAGCGTCAAGAAGCCCGTGAACACGACCACCGGGTAATCGGTAACCAATTGGACCTCTTCTTTGTTGATCCAAAGGTCGGTGCTGGTTTACCATACTGGATGCCAAAGGGTGCCACGATTCGGCGGACGATCGAACGTTACATCATCGACCGTGAAGTTGCCGATGGTTACCAACACGTTTACACGCCTGTCCTGATGAACCTGGATGCCTACAAGACTTCTGGTCACTGGGCACACTACCGTGACGACATGTTCCCACCAATGGACATGGGTGATGGTGAAATGCTGGAACTGCGGCCAATGAACTGCCCAAGCCACATTCAAATCTTCAAGCACCACATCCGTTCATACCGTGACTTGCCACTGCGGATCGCTGAACTAGGGATGATGCACCGTTACGAAAAGTCTGGTGCCCTTTCTGGTCTGCAACGGGTTCGTGAAATGACCCTAAACGACGGTCACACCTTCGTGGCGGTTGACCAAATCCGGTCTGAATTTGCCAAGATCTTGCAACTGATCATGGACGTTTACAAGGACTTCGACATTACTGACTACAGCTTCCGGCTTTCCCTTCGTGACCCTAAGAACACTGAAAAGTACTACGGTAACGATGAAATGTGGGACCGGTCACAAAAGTTGCTGAAGGCGGCCATGGATGACCTGAACCTGGACTACTACGAAGCCGAAGGTGAAGCGGCCTTCTACGGTCCTAAGTTGGATATCCAAACTAAGACGGCCCTTGGTAACGAAGAAACCATGTCCACCATCCAACTGGACTTCATGCAACCAGACCGCTTCGGCTTAACTTACGTTGGTAAGGACGGTAAGGAACACATGCCAGTGATGATCCACCGTGGGATTGTTGGTACCATGGAACGGTTCGTTGCTTACCTGACTGAAATTTACAAGGGTGCCTTCCCAACCTGGTTGGCTCCAGAACAAGTCCACATCATTCCAGTTAGTGAAGAAAAGCACGGTGACTACGCTCAAAAGCTGGCTAAGAAGCTTAAGGCGGCTCAAATCCGGGTAATCATTGACGACCGGAACGAAAAGATGGGCTACAAGATTCGTGAAGCCCAAACGCAAAAGGTTCCATACACGCTGGTTGTTGGTGACGACGAAGTGGCAAACAACAGCGTCTCTGTCCGGAAGTACGGTGAAAAGGACCAGAACAGCATGAGCCAAGATGAATTCATGGACGAAATTCTGGCTGACATTGCTTCCTACTCACGCAAGAACTAAATTTAAAATGTTAAAAAGGCCCTAAGCGTTCACGCGCTTAGGCCTTTTTTTAATCCTGTTCCAATTTCGGTAACATTAAGAAGAAAATTAACCCAATGGTAAATAAAATGGCCAGGGACGCTACCCCAATCGTTGACTTACCAGTCCACTGGGTTACTGCGCCCACAATTACCGGGCCCAGAATTGCGGAAAACTTCCCGAGAATATTGTAAAAGCCGAAGAACTCACTACTGGATTCCTTCGGTACCAGCTGGCCAAAATACGACCGGCTCAGTGCCTGCAAGCCCCCCTGGCTGGTACCAATTAAGATCGCCAGAAACCAGAAGTCAAAGAGGCTATTAAGTCGTAAGGCATACAAGCTGATAAAAAGGTAAACGCAAATCCCGGTTAAGACCGCGGCCCGGGTAGACGTCCACCGGGCGAGCCAGCCGTAAAGCAGGGAAAACGGAAAGGCAATCAACTGAACCACCAACAGGACCAGCATCAGCATGGTCGTGTCAACTCCCAGGTCCTTCCCGATCGCCGTGGCCATCGTAAAGATGGTGTCAACCCCATCAATATAGAAGAAATAAGCAATCAAGAAGTAGGTAACCTGACGATACTGACGAATGTGGGTAAACGTCACCCGCAGGCGGTGCAAACTATCGCGAACCGGATTGGTAACGGCGTCCACACTGTACCGCTGGTGGCCATGCCGCAACAGTGGCCAGGCAAAAATAATCCACCACACCGCCGCAATGACAAAGCTAAAACGGGCCACCCCGTAGTTAGAGAGCAGGCCACCAAAGCCATGGCTCAATTGGGCAACTAAAAAGATGATAAAGGCCAGCACCCCACCTAGGTAACCCATTCCATAACCCGTGGACGATACCAGGTCCATTTGGTGGTCGTCCGCCACGTCGGTTAAGAAACTATCATAGAAGAGGTTCCCACCCGAGTAGCCGATTACACTAAAAATATAAACCCAGAGTAGTAGCTGCCAAAGATGGGGCGGAAGAAGTGCCAGGCCAAAGGTCAAGATAATACCAGCCCAGGTAAAGACGTTGAGCCAGCGGCGTTTCGACCGGGGATAATCCGCTAGTGCCCCTAGTAATGGTGCCAGCAAGGAAACAATTAGGGTCCCAAAACTGTTGGCGTACCCCCAGTAGGCCGTTGAATTAGCAGCACTAACCCCGCTATCTTGGGCCACCGCCTTGAAGTACACTGGTAAGACCGCCGTAATGACCAGGATTCCGTAACCGGAATTGGCCCAATCATAGAAAATCCATTGCCACTGTTTCTTACTGATCTTCACGCCGCACCTCATTTCTCAACACACCCGGGATGACTTGCCCGGCGGTTGGGGCCGGGTACTTTAAGCCGAGTAAGGCGGCAAAGGTTGGTCCTTCATCCACCAACTGTGCCCCCGCCACTGTGGCGCCGGCCTGAACATCCGGGCCAGCAAAAACAGCGGTTGTAAAGTAGTCTGGTTGGTCCGGGCCGTAACCGTGAACCCCACGGTAACGGTCATGGCTACCAAGTGAATCAGGATCGACCGGTTCAACGACTGCCGGCCGGTTAACCTCATCCGTGAAGTAGTAACCAGGTTGGGCCTCCACTAAAAAGGCACAGTGGGGGTCAGCACCCCGCTTGACGGCGGCGGCACCATCGTAAATCCGGGCCACCCCTTCGGCACTGGCGATTACTTGCTTAACTTCTCCCAGGTCAACTTGCCCCCGGGTATAGACATAGGTTTCACCATCACAGGTCTTAGCTGTGACCCACCAGTTGCCCTTGTAGGTGGTCTTACCATCTTCTGGTGTCAGCCACCCCTGTCTAGCAAAGAGCTGGTTTAAATGGATCATCTTGTGAACGTTGATCTGGTAGTGGTCACCAAGCACCACAAAGTTCGTTTGGTCATAGGTCCCGGCATCCTTGGTTGCGCGGATGAGGCGGGCAACCCGACCGTCAAGCCGTTGTAAGGCCGCCTTGGCCTCTGTAGACCGGACGCCATAACGGTGCCGCATGCTATCCATATCGACCAGGTGGATCAAGGTGAGGTCGGGACGTTTATTCTTGAGCGTATCAACGGCGCAGGCAGTGATAAAGTCGTCTAGCCACGGCTGCTTAATCCCCCGCCGTAGTTTACCGTAACGGTGGTTCATCTGCATTAAGAACCACGGAGAACTAGCCTTCAACGATACTAATACTTGGTTCGTCCAAATCCGGTTAGGGAAAATCTCGGCTAAATTGTAGTCAATCTTACTCCCCGCTGTAACCGGCCACAAAAAGGCGGCCGTTGTCATCCCCGCTGCCCGGGCAACGTCATAGAGGGGCGTCGCCTTAATGTCCTTCCGGTACCAATACCAGTCTGGTGATAGTCGCCGGGGTTGCAGCTTGGTATTATTAACTATTCCGTGCACTGCCGGATACTGACCGGTAATAATCGAGGTGTGAGACGGGTAGGTTAAGGTCGGGAAAATCCCGCGAACCTGCTTGACCCAGGTTCCCCGGTCAATTAACTTCGCAACGTTAGGTACCAGGTCCCGTAACTCATTGAGGTCCCGAAAGCCCAGTGAATCCAATGAGATCACAACTAGTTTTCGCTGTGTCATGTAACTTACTTCCTTTTTCAGTTCTAGTTTAGTTAGGTCATTCTTACTTATAGTATGCATTGGCCATTATAACAAAATTACTAATTAGTATAAAAAACTAATTCCCGGTATAATAAAAAGGTGTTGTGTCATTTTCCAACCACAACCATAATTAATTTTGGCATTAAGAACGGACCAGACTTGGTCCATTACCTATTAAATAACTCACTCTGAGAAAGGAATTATGATATATGAAGAACCAATTGCCGCCAAGCAATGAACACGAAAAGACACTGGGTCTATTTGACCTTGCCATTTTGGGAATCGGGGCGATCATCGGGACCGGAATCCTCGTTTTAACCGGGATCGTCGCCGCAGAAGACTCGGGGCCCGCAATTGTCTTTTCCTTCCTGATCGCCGCACTTGCCAGTGGTTTAATCGGCCTTTGTTATTCCGAACTAACAACCAGCCTTCCCAACTCCGGCAGTGCCTTTTTCTACGCCTGGGTAGCAATCGGCAAATTCGTCGCCTTCCTTGCCGGCTGGACCTTAATCGGGGTTTACGTTACCACTACCGCCACCGTCGCTAACGGGTGGACCGGCTATGTCCAGTCCTTCTTGGCGGTTTTAGGGATCAACCTTCCCCACAAATTCTTGGTTAATCCGGCCGCTGGTGGCTATGTTAATTTACCGGCCATCCTAATGATCCTCCTCATGACGGTGATTTTAACGCGGGGAACCAGTGAAAGTAAGGTTGTCAACAACTTCCTGGTGGGCGTTAAAATCTTCATCATTCTCCTTTTTATCATCATTAGTGTGCAACACGTTAACCCTGCTAACTGGCACCCCTTCTTACCATATGGCTACCAGGGGATCTTTACCGGGGCCTCCGCCGTTTTCTTCTCCTTCCTGGGCTTTGATGCGCTAGCAACGTCAGCCGAGGACGCTAAAGATGTCGGCCACACCATCCCTCGGGCAATTATCCTTTGCCTAGTGGTGTCAACCGCCCTCTACATTATCGTTAGCCTGGTCATGACCGGGGTTGTTCCCTACAAAAAGCTAAACGTATCTGAGGCGATGTCATATGTGCTAATTGCTAAGGGTCACGATTACGTAGCTGAGGTGGTCTCCCTCGGGGCCGTCCTCGGAATCATGGCCGTCGTCTTTGCGTTTATTTATGCCGGCTCCAATATCCTAAAATCGATGAGCCGGTCCCGCTTCTTACCGAAGGGTCTGGCAACGTTAAATACCAAGACCCAAAGCCCCAACCGGGCCATTTGGCTAGTCGGGTTAGCCGCCGCTGTCTTTGCCGGTGAGTTTGACCTCCACTACCTAGCGCTAATCGCCAACATCGGTTCGTTAACCGTCTTCTTGTTAATTTCGCTAATCGTAATTATCTTACGGTACCGGTACCCCGAACTAAAACGGCCCTTTAAGGTACCGTTTGGCAACGTTATCCCGACCTGTTCGATCATCATCTGTATCGTTTTACTGGTCAGCATTTCCCTAAAGGCCTGGTTGACCTACCTGATCTGGCTAGCACTCGGCCTAATCGTCTACTTTAGCTACTCCCTACGGCACGCCGACGAATTTAACTTCACTAAAGAATAACTAAACGGGAGCGAGGTAGAAGTCGTTTATGACTTCTACCTCGCTCCCGTTTCTTGTTACTGAACCAACTTACCCATCACTGGTAAGCCTTCTAAAACTTTTGCGCCGTGGGGTGCTAAATTAGCCAAAACCTTTGTTAAATCCTGCCCCGCCACGTTACCGTGGTGGCGGCCGTCTAACCAGGCCTTCTTCGCAGAAACGTCATAGACGACGCCTTCAATTGCCACGTAGGCCGGTTGACCATTTTGGCCGTTGTACTGCTTTAATTCTGCTTGGGTAAATTCTTTCGTCATTTCCAGAAGCCTCCTTACTATTCGGTTCCTGTTGCTTATGCGTACCCTAATGATACCCTGAATTACCGTCTAATAGTGCTAATTATTCTAAATAAAAGAAAATCATAACTTCTTGACGAGGTTATACCAGATCTCCCCGGCATGACTAGAATCCGCAACCCCGACCCTGGTAAAACCATTGCGGGTATAAAAGGGCACGTTTTTTGCTAATGAAGTTAAAGAAATTGTTTGCCGGTGGGCCGCCCGGGCTTTCTTTTCCAAGGCAGTCAAGAGTTGGCTGCCTACTCCCTGACCGCGGTAGGCCGGATCAACCGCAATCGATAAAACTAGCTGGTGGCCACCCTGTGGTAGATTAGCCGGCGTATGTACATACATTTCATCTTTTACAAAGGGGGCCGCAACGGCTGGACCAACCACAAAGCCGACCACCCGTTTACCATCCCGGGCCACTAAAAAAGTAGTTGCTAGTGTCTTAATCCGGTCCGCAAAGGCCGCTGGACTTCCCGCCTCGGCCGGGCTAAAACCGGCACGTTCGATTGCCAAAACGGCGGGTAAGTCGGCCATCGTAACCCTAGTAATTGTGAACATCAAGTACCGCCCTCATTTCCTTAATAAAAAGTTGCTTAACGTTGGATTGCTGGTCCCCCTTATTCCATACCAGAATATTACTATCATTAACTGTCGGTACCAGGGGCCGAAAAACCAACTCATCGTTATCGGCAGTATCAATTAGGCCGGCGTAGCTCAGTGCCCAGCAGGCGCCCGTTTTAACTAATAGGCCGGCGTTAAAAAGTAAGTTGTATTGACCGATAAAGTTAAACTGGTCGATTAGGTCCCCGGCCCATTGACGAAAGGTATCCTGTCGTTCCGTTTGCGCTGACGTAAGGAGGGGATGACCAACTAAATCTTGGGGAGTCACTGCCGTTTTTTGCGCTAATTTTGCGGTAGCGGGCATTATAACCCCCCACTGGTTGACCGTGTCTAGTGGCAGGGTGTTATATTCGGTTAAGTTCTCATGCCCCATTAATACAGCAAAGTCTAGTAAACCCGTATCTAACTGCTGCTTTAGAACAACATTATCGCCACTAACCAAGTTAACCCGAACATGGGGGTAGTGGGTCACAATCTGAGCTAACACCTGCATGACGGGTTCGATCGCACCACTCTCACCAGCGCCAATGTTAATTGTCCCGCTGACAACTGCCCCACTCTTTAACTGGTCCGTCGTTTGGTCCGTTAACATTAGGATCTCCTGGGCCCGGGCATAAAGGTAGGAACCCTCCTGAGTAAGTTTAATCCGCCGGTGCCCCCGCTCAAAGAGGGTTACCCCCAGTTCACTTTCCAGGTCCATAATCTGCCGGGAAAGTGCTGGCTGGGAAATATGCAGGTGCTGGGCCGCTCCTGAAATATTTCCTTCACGGACGATTTCTGTAAAATAACGTAAAACCCGAATATCCATTTGGCACCTCTATGCAGTTTACTTATAGTTATCAATATAATATAAGTATTTTACACTACCATTGTAATTCATTAAGATAGTTGCAACAAGTAATCACTGAAAGGAGCGTTATTAATTGCAACCATCACAAAAAGAAATTGAACGAATCTGCGCAATCAACCAGCCACTCATCCAAGAACTCAATACGGGTTCCCACTCACTTACGGAAACCCGCCAACTCGTTAGTCGAATTACCGGCCGGTCCATCGACCCCACGACAGAGATCCGCCTGCCCTTTTATAGCGACTTTGGCCGGCACCTGACGGTTGGTAAAAATGTCTTTATTAATAGTAGTGTCACCTTCACCGACATGGGCGGAATTACTTTAGAAGATAATGTTTTAATTGGGCCGAAGGTAACTATTGCCTCGGTTAACCATCCCCTTAGTCCGGCCCACCGACATGGTCTGGAACTAAAACCGGTGCGGATCAAGCAGAACGCGTGGGTCGGGGCCAATGCCACCATCCTACCCGGTGTGACAATCGGTGAAAACGCCGTTGTGGCGGCGGGCGCAGTCGTCACTAAGGATGTTCCGGCCAACACGGTCGTTGCCGGTGTCCCCGCCAAAGTAATTAAGAAGATTGAGGAGGAATAATTATGTCATTACGTTATATCAACCAACTAGCTGCAACTGTTCGCCGTGACCATGTTCATTTTCCTAACCGGTATGGACTTAACATTGCTGCTGACCTTTACTACCCTAAGGAACGCAAGGCCGATTTCTACCCGGCCCTGATCGTGGGGGCACCCTATGGCGGTACTAAGGAACAGGGCCCCGCGGTTTACGCTAACGAGCTGGCCCAACGTGGGTTTGTCGTGTTGACCTTTGACCAGGTTTACATGGGTGAATCCGGCGGACAGCCCCGCCACGTTTCTTCACCAGAGCTCTTTGCGGAATCCTTTAGCGCCAGTGTCGACTACCTAGGAATTCAGGTACCATTCGTCGACCGGAACCGGATCGGGGTTATTGGTATTTGTGGCTCGGCTGGCTTTGCCCTTTCCGCCGCTGCTGTCGATCCACGAATCAAGGCCGTTGTTACCGCCTCAATGTATGACATCACCGACTTACGGGGGATGATGAAGCCCGATAAGGAACAGCTTGACAAGATGAAAATGGAGCTGGCTCAGCAACGGTGGACTGACTTTGCCAATGGTCAGCCGGAATATAAGCCATCCTTCCCGGACCATCCCTACCCTTCCGTCGACGACCTTCCCGACATGGACCCGATCAACAATGAATGGTTCCGTTTCTATGCCGTACCGCGGGGATATCACCCGAATGCCCGGGGCGGTTTTACCACCACGTCGAGCCTCGCCATGTTACAATTTTCTGCCCTCGATTACATTGACGAAATTAGTCCCCGGCCCATCCTATTTATCTACGGTGACCGGGCCCATTCCCGCGCCTATTCTGAACGGGCGTTTGACTTGGCAAGTGACCCTAAAGAGAAGTATATTGTAGACGACTGTGAACACATCGACCTCTACGATCAGGTCGATAAGATTCCATTTACTAAGATCCAGGACTTCTTTAACCAGCACCTGGGATAACTTATGGGAAGGTGACCTTATTTTGAAAAAGTATAAATTCCTAATTGCCTTGCTGGCACTGGTAGCTGGTGTCGTAACTGCCGGTTCCACCAAGGCGGCCATTCAGCACTATCGTCAATCAACGGTTCCCACCATCTTTGTCCATGGTTGGGGGTCGAGTGCGAATGCTGAAGATAAGATGGCCCGGGCTGCGCAACAGGCCGGTGTAACTAAAACTATTGTCCGGGCAAACGTTAGCCGGCAGGGAACGGTGATCTTTAACCGGGATATTCCTAAGGGGGCCATTAACCCGATCGTGGAAGTTAACCTGGCCGACAATAAACTTAGCCACTACCGCAATAACTACGTTCAGGGCTACCACCACGGTGGTACCTACGTTAAAAACGTCGTTAACGCCGTAGAAAAGCAGGGTCACTTCCCGGCGATTAACCTCGTTGGTCATTCGATGGGTAACATAGAGATCGCTAACTACATCAACGATAATGCTGGACACCTACCAAAGATTAACCACCTCGTCGCGATCGCTGGGCACTATAACGGCCTGGTCGGGCAGTCTACCGCTGAGAGTAAGGTTAACTCCCAGACCGGTCAACCCGCTCGCGAAGATCCCACATTTAAAGAGCTCCTTTCCCTCCGGCAGAACTTCCCAACTAATACCCGGGTGCTGAATATCTATGGTGATTTAGATAACGGCTCCCACTCTGACGGCGACGTGCCGGTTAACTCCGCAAAATCACTTAAGTACCTTGTTGGCACCCGTGCTAAATCCTACCGGGAACTACCCCTTCACGGCCGGAGTGCCCAACACAGTCGGTTACACAACAATAATCACCAAGTTGACCAAGCCTTAATCAACTTCCTATGGACAAAATAATAACTATTAACGCCCACAAGTGTTTCCATACCGCAGCACTTGTGGGCGTTTAATTATTAAGAATTTATTGATTGCCTTAAGGCTTTATATAATTCATCCGCAAACTATATACACTATTATTCGCAAATTGTATTATATTCATAGAGAGAAAAAAGTTTCATCTAACAGCTCAAAGAGATAGGTTTAACCCCCCTATGACTGATGCTAATAGATAGAAAGTAACTGTTAATTGCTGCTTTTTATTATTATCACAGGAGGATTACTCATGTTTTCAAAGAAAAATACACAAATGATGATGTTGAAGAACCGGCCGACGAAGCAGCGGTTCGGTTTACGTAAGTTAAGCATCGGGGTTGCTTCCGTTTTACTAGGACTTTCCTGGGCTTATGCCGGTGTGGCCAACGCTGACACTAATGATGGCCAGACAACGGTAAGTACTACCGAAACGGTCGCTAACACGGGCATAACGCCGCTGGCAACTAATAGCCAACCGGCTAATTCTGTGGCTACCCCGGAAATGCCACTCGCAACTAACACCCCTAGTGACGGTGTTAACCAGCCGGTAACTGGTGAAGGACAAGTAACGACACCAGTCGTACCAAGCCCACCGGCTGCCGATGAAGGACAACCAACTACCCCGGTTGTACCGAACCCACCGACGACTGACGAAGAGCAACCAACTACGCCGGTCGTGCCGAACCCACCGACAACTGACGAGGAGCAACCAACCACGCCGGTCGTGCCGAACCCACCGACAACTGACGAGGAGCAACCAACCACGCCAGTCGTACCGAACCCACCGGTGACTGATGAGGAACAACCAACCGCCCCAGTTGTACCAGAAAAGCCGGAACAACCGTCAAATCCTGGTAGTACGCAACCGGGCATTGGGATTATTGATTCCATCTACGATGACCAGTTCCTCAAGGACAAGTACGGAATTGATATTAACCACCTTGACGCCAAGAGCGTACTTCTCCTTGCCTCCCTCTTCCACATTTTTGCGAATGAGGCCAACTTAGGCGCCGACGTGAATGGTAACATTGCCGTTGGTATCCTGGGTGGAAGCATTGACTTTGGTACTCGAGGCGACTCCATTCACCTGTCCTCGGGTGACATTCACTACATCCAACAACTGAAGGATGCGTTAAATTCTGGCTCTTTCCGTAACCCAACTTTTAACCACGTTATCTTCGGTAATGATATTAACGTCGAAATAAAGGATGGTAAGGTTTACGTTAACGGCCAACTGATGAATAACCTAAAGCCAGAGGAAGTCTTTAAAGACGGTAATATCCAATACATTGACTTTGCAAAGGTCTTCAACCGGCTGATCTCGGCTTCTAACTTCTACAGTAACCAGGAAACTTCGGCCGGCGTTAAGTGGGACTTCTCCGACATGAATAACCAATATGTCGACGTATCTAACGCTAAGCCAACGGATAACGTGATCTACGTTAATATTCCGGCCAACATTTTACAGGGTGCACAACCGATTAACATTCGCGGCCTCTCCAGTAAGACCGACGGGCCAACGGTGGTAATTAACGTAGTTAACGCTGACGGTACTATTAACGTCGCTACCCAGGTTCACCTCTACTACGATGGCAGTAACACGCCAATTCACAATAGTGAAAGCCATACGGTACCAAACCACGTCCTATGGAATTTTGGTAGCAAGGTCGAAACCATCAACATTAACTCTGGTCGCTTTATGGGTAGTATTTTGGCACCATCCGCAACCGTTAACGCTGGTGTTAACATCGACGGAAATATTATCGCCAACATCGTTAATATCTCCGGTGGTGAATCCCACCGGTGGGATATTCACCCCGTAACCCCACCGTCCTTCATCGAGATCCCGGATCCTGATCCTGATCCAGATCCTGATCCTGATCCTGACCCGGACCCAGATCCTGATCCTGACCCAGATCCAGATCCTGATCCTGATCCTGACCCGGACCCAGATCCTGATCCTGACCCAGATCCTGACCCGGACCCAGATCCTGACCCAGATCCTGACCCAGATCCTGACCCGGATCCAGAGCCTACTCCGGATCCAGAGCCTACTCCGGACCCAGAGCCTACTCCAGATCCAGAACCTACTCCGGATCCAGAACCTACTCCAGATCCGGAACCTACTCCGGACCCAGAGCCTACTCCAGATCCGGAACCTACTCCGGACCCAGAACCTACTCCGGACCCAGAACCTGAAGGACCGAAGCCAAGTGGCACTACTAGTGAAAGCTTTGCCGATGCCAAGGCTCCTAACCCAGTTACGCCAACAGCACCGGTGACCAACAACCGACCGGTAGTTACTGGTAGGCAAGAAAAAGCTACCATCACTAACACAGTGACTGCTACACCAACAGCCACTGGCATCACGGCTACAAAGCAAGCGGAATTACCACAATTAGGAAACAGCGGTAATGATGCTGGGAAGTTAGCAGGGATCCTTTCAATCGCCTTCCTGCTGAACCTCATTACTTTTGGCCTCTACAACCGTCGTAAACGTCGCTAATACTTAAAGGAGCTCCAAGTGTGCGGAAATTTCCGCATACTTGGAGCTCTTCATTTTGAACTAATTAATTCTGCTGTAGGTCCGTTTCACTGGCCAATTTACGAACCTGGTTAACGGCACCATCGTCATTAACGGTCTGGATAACCTTACGTAGGTTTACCGAACCATGATGGGTGTCGCCAGCACCATAGAAGTAGATTTGACCATCATGGTCGACGGCATAGCTAAAGTCCCCCTGCTGGGCATTTTTAGGAAGAAGGCTAAACATAATCCCATTACCTGGTTCATCAACACTCGATGAATCGCTCTGGGTCAGGTTCATACCGCCTAACTTTAGTGCATCCTTAAACATCCGTGGTTGCCGGTAATAAGTGATCGCCGCTGCCGTTTCCATCGGTGTAATGGTCTCATAGCCTAATTCACTAGTATTTGATACCTTAGCGGTTGGTGCCGCCTGGTTACTACTAGTGCTTAGGTGGTACCGGGTAATTACCTGGTCCAAATAGGCCTTGTCCGAGCCAAAACGGTTAGCCAGGTCGGCCTTGGAATAGGTCTTAGAAGCATTCTTTTCACCCATCCCACTACCATCACTCTTCGGAGCATCATAAAGAACGGTGACGTCATTAGCATTAACAATCATGGTCGTATCGTGGGCACCAAAACCTATATTGTAATGGTTACCTCTTTGGTGTAGGAGTATTCCCACACTATCCTTTGACGAACGGATTTTAGCCAACTTTTTGGCAGTCATCGAATCATCCAATGCCAAATAGCCCATCAATGCGTATTCACTATCATTATAGCTTGCGCTGGCCTGGGCGGTCATTACCAGATTACTTGCTGGTACGAGATTAGCTACCGGTGCTACAGCCATTAAAGTTGTCGCTGCTACTAACGCCAGTACAGTATTTCTTCTTTTCATTTTCCTTCTCCCCACTTTAATAACTATTCCTCACTACTCTATCAGGAAATCATACCGTTGACCAGGTATTGTTTCACATGAAACATCCATTAACCTAAAAAGGCCGGTAGGAAAGCTCAATTTACGCCCTCCTACCGGCTTAATTATTTAATCTTAGTCAATGTCGTCACAGTAAACAACTGGCTTAATTAGGTCTGCTGGCTTATTGTGCATCAATTCCAGTGCATCTGGAATCTTTTCGAAGCCGTGGAACTTATGCGTGATCAATAGGGAAGGATCTAAGCGACCGTTAGTGATCAGGCTAGCCAGTTTCTCCATCCGTAGACGGCCACCAGGCATCAAACCACCATCGATTGAAACGTTGGACATCCCAACACCCCAGTCACTGGCCTTGATCTTAATCGTGTCGTTACCATTCAAGTAGGCAACGTTTCCAATTGCACCACCTGGCTTCGTCATCCGACATGCTTGGTCAAAGGTGTGTTCAGTGTCACCACCGGCGATTAAGACCTTATCAACTCCCTTATTATCAGTAGCCTTCAGGATCTGGTCGGCAATGTCACCATTGTGATAATCGATGATGTCAGTAGCACCATACTTCTTGGCAACTTCGACCGTCTTTGGACGAGAACCGATTGCAAAGATCCGGCCAGCGCCATGAAGGACTGCTCCCCGCAGAGCCATCAGGCCAACTGGGCCAATCCCGATTACGGCAACGGTGTCACCAAACTTAACGTGGGCTAATTCATCAGCATGGAAACCGGTTGGAATCATATCAGATAGCATACATGCAACCCCGGGATCCATCCCAGCGGGCATGTGGGCCAGGTTACCATCAGCGTCATTAACGTGGAAACGAGTAGCAAAAACCCCGTCCTTAAAGTTAGAGAACTTCCAACCAGCAAGCATCCCACCAGAGTGTGAAGCGTAACCGGCTTGTGAGTTTTCGTCTGACCAGTCAGGTGTAACAGCTGGTACCAAGACCTTGTCACCAACCTTGAAGTCTTTGACCTCATCGCCAACGGCCATAATTTCCCCACAGGCTTCGTGTCCGAGGATCATGTTGTGGCGTGGACCGATCGCATTCTCATAAACAGTGTGAATGTCAGAGGTACATGGTGCGACCGCAATTGGCTTAACTAGGGCATCACGGTGTCCTAACTTTGGATCGTCCTTTTCAATAAAGCCCGTTTCATTTGGCCCGAGCATAGCAAAACCACGCATATAAATTCCACCTTTCCATTAAAATACGTGACTACCTTCACAATATAGCATTATTAATAAAGTTATGCAAACGCTCACAGGTAGTTTTTAGCCGAAGTTAAGATGAGCCCGGCTCCAGAATGCCGGCTAGTCAACCATTTAGCTTACTTTTACCTTCCACTAACTATTTTCCACATTTTTTGCTCTTACCCCTTTAATTAGTTCAGATTTATGGTAAAATTCAAGAGTCAAAAAGGTCCCATAAAGTTATTTTGCCGTAAAACACGAACATTAATCGTTGGGGTTACCGGAACAGTAGAAGGAGAATTTGATGAATAACGATATCGAACAAGTCTTATACACCCAGAAACAAGTTGACAGCCGATTAGATGAGCTGGCTAAGCAGCTAACGGCTAAGTACCAGGACGAATGCCCCCTGGTCGTCTCGGTAATGACTGGTGCCTTAGTTTTTACCTCCGATATGTTAAAGCGGTTGCCCTTCAAGCTTAACTTAGACTACGTCGACGTTTCGAGTTACGCTAATGGTTCCCAGTCAGCTGGCCAGGTAAAGCTCATTCAAGACCTCTCGTCAGATATTAAGGGGCGGCCCGTTATCATCATGGAAGACATCATTGATACTGGTCACACCCTTAAGTACCTGGCCGACCTATTACAAAACCGCGGCGCGAAAAGTATTGAAATCTGCGCCCTACTCGATAAACCCGACCGGCGTGAGGTAGACGTCGAAGCCGATTACGTGGGCTTTAAGGTCCCGGACGAATTTATCGTCGGCTATGGCTTAGACTACAGTGGATTCTACCGTAACCTCCCTTATATCGGAATCCTAAAACGGTCGGTATACAGTAAGTAAAAAGAGCTGTGGCAGAAGTCGTTAACGACTTCTGCCACGGCTTTTTTCGTCGGTCTCCAAACTAATCTGCTAATGACTTCATCAGTTGCATGGTTGACTTTGTCTGGATCAGGCCGGCCAAATATTTAACATTATCAACGCTCATTGTGTCACGGTGGTTCAACCAGAAAATCAGTAAGTTGATAATTTCATCCACGTAGAGTGTCTGGAAGAAATGGTAGAGGAAGGACTCCTTCATCTTCGCGGGCGTAATCCCAAAAAGATAGGGTGCCCGGGCAACGAATTCTTCATTAGCCAAATTGACAATCGCATGGTAGAGGTTAATATCACCATTATTGGAGAGTAACACTGCCAATTCATCCTTATGCTCATCACAATACTTTAATGTTTCATCAAAGGCCGAACCAGCAAGGTGAACAATTTCTTGTGCCGTTGCGTGGTGTGTACTGGTTAAGATCTGTCGGTCACGCCGGAGTGAGCTTTTTAAATTGGTCAGGATATCTTCCTCCACCTGGTGGATAAAGTCCTCTTTATTTCTAAAATAGTTGTAGAAGGTCTTTTTGCTAATTTCGGCCTGTTGAATAATATCAATGGTCCGACATTCGCTTAACTTTCGCTTTGATAACGTCCTGATTAGCCCCGTTAGTATTCGCTGCCTGGTGTTAATCGTTCGTACATCCATCCTTAATCGGCTCCTTACTTCTAATAACTAAGCGCTTTCATTATAGCTGCTTATCAATACATTTACATTAAAAGTGGATATTTTACACCATTAGTATAACTTTTCTCCCCGGGGTATAACTTCCACCGATTTAATTGTTATTACCAATAATTCTTGTAATAATGCTAATCGATGGCAGGTAGCCGAGATCCAAAATGAAGAGGTGATACTAATGGATTGGTTGCAATTGGCACAGTTAGCGACTATTGCCATCATAGCTTCTTATACTGCAAACTTTATCTTCCGCCGTGCCTACCAACGAAAAGAAAATGCAGATGTAAAACAACTAACGCTAATTAATGAAAAATGGAAAATCAAAATCTTACCCTTTTCCATGTTGGTAGTGCTGACGATTGTCACAGAGCTGCCACCGCGAGCAAAGTTGATGCTAACTTTCCTGCTGGTAATTATCTTTGTTTACTTACCAGCTTCAACTTACCTCACGCCAATTGAATCGTTACTGGTTAAAATTTACCGTCCTCGGTTAACCCCTCAACTCAAGGTATGCGATAAGCAAAACAACTGGGACGCCGTAAAACTAATGGGACGCCGTAAAACTAATCGGGATCAACTCAATGCTTCGGCAGTTTCTAAAAGGGATGTTAAATATATCGGGCTCATAATGATTCCCACATTAAAAATGACTGTGCCGTTCGCTGACTATACGAATGATGATGTTTATCAATTTGGGGCTGGCATGCTGCAGCCACAATCGTTGGCTAGTGATGACCATCTCACCATTGGCGCACACAACTTAGGACCACTCAGTAACGCGCTATTTTCTCCATTAGCACGGTATCAGCTATATTTGCAGGGTATGAAAGTAATCATCGTTAGTTTCAAGACCGTTAAAGAGTTTGAAATTAACCGTGTCCAGATTATTGACGATACTGATATTCAGGCCGCGTTAAGCGGAGAAAAGCAGACTATTACCCTAATGACCTGCACCAATGACAACCAACGACGATTTTTAGTTCACGCCTCGCTCATCAAGGAGTATTCACTGGCCACTGCCGATGACACCATCCGCCAGAAGGTGCTCGCCATGCAATGACAGCAGAAAAGAGTTACCTAGCTTCTCTCCCATGCTACGTTTGCTCACTCAAGGTTTATCGTTACATTCTTCACTGGCCGCGCCGCAGGTGGACTGTCGTCAAGGCAACTGGCAAATTAGCCCTGTAAGTATATAAGAGGACCTAAGCGTTCGAATCTGGATGCTTGGGTCCTTTTTAAGCTAGCTTCTAATTTTTTACCGGGGCTTTATTGTCGGCCCTCAGCTTAAGTATCGGTTGGGAATTTATTATGCCGTTTGTCTTGTTCTCGACTTACATTCGGCAATACAGACGGGATGGGCTGGATATTGGAACAAGGAAACTGCTGAAGGGTTAGCTAAAAAGAAAAAAGCAGAGTAGGCATAACGTCTACTCTGCTTTTTAAGATCTTATTGGGCTAGCTGGATTCGAACCAGCGCATGACGGTACCAAAAACCGTTGCCTTACCGCTTGGCTATAGCCCAATAAATGACCCGTGCGGGATTTGAACCCACGATACCAGCGTGAAAGGCTGGTGTCTTAACCACTTGACTAACGGGTCAAGTAACAGCTTAATTATATTATCAAATTACCACTAAAAAAGCAAGCCCCTTTTTAGCTTTCTTTATAACAGCCGGCCAATAACGGGTCAGCGAATTACACTTTACCCAGTAATGTCGGCCCGATGACGATAACCAATCTTTAAATCGGTTTGCACTTCATGGCAGAATTTTAACCACTTAGGCTTGCCAGTTAACCTTTCATCAGTAAACGTACCTTTTTTCAAGGTTACCTTGCTAAAATAAGCACCATCATTTAATTCGGAGGAAAAGTTTTCATGATCCAGTTATCATCCGCCTTTTTATACATCCTAATCATTATTTTCGTCATCGACCGGCAACTACGGCCGCGAAAAATCAAAACTTCCCAAAGGCCGCTCTTAATATTAGTGCTAATCGGGGTCTATTTTACCCTTCAAGCAATTGACAACCATGAGCTATCATTTAACCTGGTAACCATTGCCGGTACGCTTACTTCCTTGGTCGTCCTAGCCATCGGTTTTGGAATCCTCCGCGCAATGTCTTGTCAGGTTTGGTACCAGGCAGGAGTAGCTTACCGTAAAGCAACCTGGTTAACCATCCTCCTGTGGCTCCTCATGATTCTCCTTCATGGCACAAGTGACTACTTGACCAAAAGTGGTTCAGCCACCATGTTCCTCTACCTCGCATTAACGCTCTACACCCAACGACTGGTCTTACAAGCACGGTCAAGAAAATTAAAAATAGCTGTTTCACATGAAACATCTGATAAATAACTAGTATATAAAAATGAGCCCCGAGTATTCAAAAGGATTCTGAATACCCGGGGCCTACTTTTTTACTTTTGCAATAACTGCCGATGAATAAGGTTCCCGTAAGAATGACTACCGCCCTTTAGCAACTTGGCCTGGTTTTCGGCCTTAATCCAGTCATCAACTTCATGAGCGGCGACCATTGCCAAATAGGTCTCCGGATAGTCCTTCCGGTACTCCCGCTTTTTATTAGCTAGTTCGGCCTCGTATAGCGCCTGACACTCTGCCACCGTATTGGCATTTTGTAAGGGCCTTTGGTAGGTATCCCGTGCCATTCCAACCCCTCCTTTTACCTTCTTATCTTACACTAAGAAAAGAGCGGATGACAGGTACCCATCCATAAGTAAAAATAGGCAAGTCGTTTCCGAGTTGGTCAACGGCTTGCCTATTTTAAATTTAAGAGAGCTGACGATTACCCTTACCCCAGTAGTTTCCCTGTTGGAGCATCGTGGGACTAGCAGCTAGGTCTTCTGCAATTTGCTTGTTAGCTACCCCTTCCACCACAAATTCAAGGTGGTGAGCACTAGCAAACGCGTGCCAGGCACGAACAAAGTCCACCACCGTTTCCTGGTTTTCGTCTCTAAACAATAGTAGTGATAACTTAATACGCCGAATTGCCGCTAGCTGGCGAACAATAAAGGCATAGCTATTACCGCCAGCGCAAACATCATCGATCGCGACTTCAAAGCCTAACGCATTTAACCGGTTAATCCCGTCGTCAAGGTAGTCTAAATTATGAACTTTCTCCCGGCGCTCAGTAATTTCAATTGCTACCTGCTGTGAATACTTAGTATGAACTTCTTTCAAAAACTGCCAGACATTTTCAAAGTCCAACTGACAGGGGTCCAAATTAATGTAGACTAAGGAATTGCGGTGCCCTGGTAAAACCTCATCAAGTGATTGGCGACTAGCCGTAATCCATTGCTGATTTCCTTCTTCAGTTGCTAAACTACGCAAAAATTCCAGCCCCGGAAAGACACCTGCTGAATTCCGTAACAGCATTTCGTATGAATCCGTCTTGGCATTCAGGCAGTGGTCAACTTTTAAGATTGGCTGAAATATATTATGCATTTGCTCATTATTAATAATATTATTCACCCGCTCATTATTACGTTTTTTATTGTAAAAGTTCACTTTTCGTACGGCTGATGATGATTATCTGTAATAATCCAACCACGACCGTTATTTTTTACACTATACAACATTTTGTCGGCCCGTTTCAAGGTCGTATCGAGCACTTCACCTTTCAAGTGCTTAGTTAAACTACAGGAGAAGCTAATTGTTACTTTTTCGTTACCACTAGTAATAATCGGCTTCTTGTTAAACGATCTTTCAATCTTCGTTAAAAGTTTATAAACCTCGACTAAGGAATGATTGGTAACCACGATTGAAAATTCCTCACCGCCGAAACGGTAAACATAGCCGTGATTAGGAAAGGCCGAATAAATTTTTTTGCGGAAAACCGTCGAAAAATAGTTAAGGACCTCATTCCCCACAAAGTGCCCGTAAGTATCATTAATCCGCTTAAAGTGGTCGATATCTAGGGCCCCAATCACGATATTGTGAATCTCCGGTTTCCCGGCCAGGGCACTGATTTCCTGCGTCAGTGCCCGGTAATTAAGTAAACCGGTTAAGTCATCCCGTTCGCTTTCTTGCTGGAGCAGTTTCATCTTATGATTGTTTTTTTGTTCACTGCGGTAGCGCCGGTCTTCAAAGAGCGCAATTACTAGGATTCCCAGTGTGGCGGCCGCAGCGCTGCCGGGGTTAAACCGGTTAGTAATAACTAGTGAAACCAATCCCACAATTCCTAAACACATTAGTGCTAAGAAATAACGCAATCGTTTACTAACCCCTTGCCAATGGGTTAAGAACCAACCAATTCCAAAGAAGACTACCGATTCAACAATCCAGAACCACCAGCTTCTTAACGACACCACCCCCAATAAATATTCCGCCAGGTTCGCAAAGAGTGGGGTTACTACTAACAACCCCCACCAAATTTTATAAACCTTATTCCGAAAAACCATTGTCATTGGGACAACTTGCATAAAGGCAACCTCATTTATGTTTAACAGTGATAACTGTAATAAACAGTATTCCTGAATAAAGTACGTGATAATAATAACGGTGGCTAACCCGATTCTATTTATTTGAGTATTCTCTGATGATACCCAGTACCGCTCAAAATAGATCTGACTGATAATCATACAGGATACAATTATCGGTAGGTAGAAAACCGCATCAAAAAGTTTTATTGCCAAATCCACTCCACCTTTTTCCAAAGCTAATGTTACCAACTTAAAAATTTTACTGCTTAATGTTCCCCTTTTCCAGAACTAAATGAAAATCGGCACCGATAGCGCTACCAATGTGTGCTATAATTTCACACACAACGTCAAATGAAAGGAAAAGCGCTTTTAATAATAAAATGAATGATAAAAATTACCGGGACCAATACTTTGAACATGGTCACTGGTCATTAAAAATTAGACAGACACTGGTGATGCTCTTAAGTTGGTTAGTTTTATTTACGCCAATTATCATTACTACCGCTACCTACCTTGCCTACCGCAGTCACGGACGGTACGGTCATTACTTTTGGCACTACGCGGAAGGGTTTCAGGAACTTAACTTTCTCGCCATCTTTCTAACTTTTGCCTTAGGGATGATCGCCGTTTTTTGTCTCACGATGGGCTATATCCAGGCACAACGGGCCCATGGGCTAGTCAATAAGTGGCCCTTATTCGACATCAACCGTAATCACCGTGAACGGGCCGCCGCTGAAGAGTTTATGGAACAACGGTTTGGTAAACGCCAGCAACGGGAACAGGCCAAGCATTTTACCGTTAAGCCTGAACAAAACCTCAGTAAGGACCAACTCCGTGAGGTTATCAACGGTGAGGAAAGGGTGGCTAAGGAATAATGGTTTCCAATATTATGAACGAGGCCTTTCAAACTGGCTCTCCCTGGCTAACCTTCGTCTTAGTCATTAACCTGATCCTGTGCCTCTACCCGATCCTCGGTGCCATGTTTTGGTTCTTTGGGGCCATCTCGTACATGCTTTTTCGCCACGACGAAGAACTGGCACCGAATAAAGAGCTAACTAAGGAGCCCTTTGTTACGATCATGATCCCGGCCCACAATGAAGAGGTCGTTATCCGTGGTACTTTGGAATACCTACTCAACCAGCTCAACTACCATAACTATGAAATCCTGGTAATGGACGACGGGAGCACGGACCAGACACCAGCGATTTTAAAAGAAATGCAGGCCCACTATCCCCAACTCCGGGTAATTCGGATTGCTAAAAACCAGGGGAAGGCCCACGCTTTTAACATCGGGCTCTTCTTTGCCAAGGGTGAATACATCTTAAGTAACGACGCGGATACGATCCCGGAAAAGGACGCCCTCATCAAGTACATGCGCTATTTCACCGGTCCTAACGGAATTAACTACGCTGCCATTACCGCTAACATGGACGTTTACAACCGGTCAACGCTGTGGGGTAAGTCCCAGACGGTCGAATTTTCAAGTATCGTCGGGATTATCAAGCGTAGCCAGACCGCGGTTAATAACACTATGTACGCCTACAGTGGTGCTAATACCATGTACCGCCGGGACTTTCTAATTAACGTCGGTGGTTTTCGCCAGGACCGGGCGACTGAGGATATTAGCATTGCCTGGGACCATAACTTTATGAACGTTACACCTAAGTTCGCCCCGGACATCGTCTTCCACATGAACGTTCCGGAAACCTTTCGCGACCTTTACCGGCAACGAAAGCGCTGGGCCCAGGGTGGTACTGAGGTCTGGTTGTCAAACTTCACCAAAATCATCCGGCATCCCTGGCGGCACCGTTTTATCCTTTCCATGCTAGCTGACACTACCCTTTCAATTATCTGGTCGTTTTTCTTTTGGATTACCAGTATTATCTTCATTCTCCTGATGATCTACTTCGCGACTACCGGGAACTACGAACGGGTCTGGCACGGAATTGCTATGAGTATGATTTTTGTTAACTTCCAGTTAGTTGCGGGCCTCTTCCAAGTCCTGGCAGCGTTAATTTTGGACTTTAACGGAGCTAAGTTGCGCTACTTGATGTTTTCGCCAATTTACCTCCTCTTTACCTGGATCGTTAACCCCCTCACCATTGTAACGACCTTCTTAAAAGCCGTTAAAACCGTAATGGGACACGGGAGCGGCACCTGGATTAGTCCAGAAAGAAAGGCACACAGCAATGATTGATCTCCGATTATTTTTGGCAGATTGCAAGAAATAACTTGAACGAATTTAATGACGTAAATTAAGCA
>NZ_JBJEEL010000048.1:0-7586 GCF_051873035.1 Limosilactobacillus sp. | reverse complement strand
GGCGTTTTTTATTTACCACCAACTGGGTGGCTAACTTCATTCTATAATCTACCGTAACTAAATTGTTGAATTTCTCTGGTTCTTCAAAGAAAAGTAGGTGACCAACATCATCAAAGGTTACAAACTGACTGTTCGAAATATCGTCACTAACCTTCTTGACAGTGTTGCTATCAAAGAAGCTCTTTCCACCTGAAATAACCAGACTTGGCAGGGTGATCGTCTTAATGACATCCTCCCAGTCAATTATTAAGTGGTTATAAAAGAGCGGGGCAATGAAATTAGTATTAGCCCGGAGTGATTCGGCAATCAAGTCACTGATGTCTAAATTCTTATTGATTAGGATCCCGCTAATAAAGTCTGTTAGGACCCGATCTTTATCCACAGACAACGATTGGCAAAAATCTAAGGTTTCTTGATAGTCTAGTAATCCAGAATAATTATTGGCATTGTTTATCCCCAATGCCGTTTCGTCCACAAAAATAAACTTACTTAAAAAGTCGTCACGAAAGAGGTCCCAATATGACCACCCGATGGAACACCCCATCGACCAGCCTAAATACGTTACATCATGTAAATCTAGTGATTGCAATAGTTCATGAATATCCGTAGCTAGCCGTGATACCCTAGCACCAGAAACGGTCTCACTAGAGTTCCCATGGCCACGTAAATCAACCGTAATTACACGAAAATGCTTACTCAATTCTGGTACGTTGTTCTTGAAATACTTTGATGAGCAACCATAACCATGAACCATTAATAGGTTCTTGCCTTGGCCCGCTACATCATAGTAAATACGCGTATTATCGTTGGTTGTAAAGTAAGACATTATAATCACCTCAAAGACGTTTTTATTCTCAACATACTAAGGTCGGTTTTCACTATTAATCTAAAGAAAACTGGTTATAAGCGGCCACCCGTGCCTGGCCCCCATCAATGATGAGTTTCATCAGTGCACCATTGGCCGGATTCTCGTACTGCTTATTTTTTCCGAGAACCGTCGCTAAGTATTGGATGATCGAACCATGGCTAGCAACAACAACCGTGCTTTCATCCGGCAGTGCCGAAAGTAAATCTAGCATTACCGTAACGCGTTGGTCTAGTTGCTTACTCCCCTCAGCCAGGTGGGCCGGATCAGCCTGTCTTAAGAGGTCATGGGCTTTACGGACACCAAAGTTAGTTACCAGGTCCCCAATGCGCCGACACCTTGCATCCCCTAAGTAGCCTGCCCAGATGGCCCCTTCCTCATTGCTATGGCCTTCAAATGACCCGTAAAAGGCCTCCCGAAAGCAGGCGTTTTGAATTGGCCGCCGGATATTCTTTAATGCCAAACGGTCAATTATCACTTGCGCGGTATCGACCGCCCGCTTTAAATCGCTGGAATAAAAATAGTCAATCTTAAGCGGTTTAAGTACGTCCGCTATCTTAACTGCATCCTGTACCCCCTTGGCCGTCAGCGGCGTGTCAGACCACCCCTGGAGCCGCGCAAATAAATTAAAATATGTTTCACCATGTCGAATAAAATATACCGTTGTCGCCATTTCTGTCCCTCCACGTTTAACTAGGCCACCGCTGGTGTACCGAGCCACGCAATCATTTCCTTCATTTTTTCCGTTATTGCTTCGGTCCCCGGTAGAAGTAATTCACGGGGATCATAGCCCTTATGATCCTTGTCCAAGTCATGACCTGCTTCAATGTAGGCGCGGGTGGCCGCTTGAAAGGCGAGCTGGAATTCCGTATTGATATTCACCTTCGCAATTCCCATTGAAATTGCTCGTTGAACTTGTTTCTTCGGGATCCCTGAACCGCCATGCAAGACTAAGGGAATCGTAACAGCATCTGAAATTGCCGCTAATCGGGCAAAATCCAGCCCCTGCCAATCCGGTGGGTAAATACCGTGAATGTTGCCAATACCACAGGCCAATTTATCAACGCCTAATTCGGCGAAGGCGCGGGCATCTTCTACCGCGGCCAACTCCCCACTACTGGCATCCTGGTTTTCACCCACCTTGCCAATCTCCGCTTCAACGGAGATTCCGCGCTGGTGGGCCGCCCGAATAACTTCACGCGTCTGCCGATAGTTTTCTTCTAAGGGCAACTTATGTCCATCATACATCACAGATGAATAACCTAGTTTAATGCATTCCATGGCCGCAGCAAAGTCGCCGTGGTCTAGGTTCAAAATAACGGGAACCGTTATCGCCATCGCATCTATCTGGTCCGCGACCATATCACGAACGAACTTAAAGCCCCCCATATACTTGGCCGCCCCCATTGATACCTGAACGAGTACGGGGGTCCTCGTTTCGTTAGCGGCGCGGAGGATGGCCCGTGTCCATTCTAGGTTATTAATATTATATGCCCCCACTGCATAGTGGTTCGCACGGGCGTCTGCAAAGATTTTATTACCATTATCAAAGTATGCCATTTTACTGATATCCTTTCTTACATGACCTGGGAGAGTGCTTGCCGCCAATTAACCATTTTCAAAAAGTCATTGGCCGATAGACTAGCACGACCAATCAATACACCGTCAACATCTGCTTGCCCCATAATGGTCGCAATATTCTCTGGATTAACACTCCCCCCGTAGAGGATCCGCATATTATTGGCCAGGGCACTGCCGTATAAGTTCTCAACCGTTCGCCTAATCCGGCGGCAACCCTCCTGGGCAACTAGTGGGTTAGCGGAGTGCTTACTGCCGACTGCCCAGCTCGGCTCATAGGAGAGGACAATCTTTTGAAGGTCCTGGGAAGCCACCCCTTTTAGGACCCCCTTCAGCTGGTCAAAGACATAGCGGATTTCCCCTTTAACTGACGCCTGAACCATCTTATCGTCAGTACAAATAATGGGTGTGATTCCCATGGTCAACGCAGCACGGACCTTTTGATTAATCATCTGGTTGTCTTCATGAAATAACCGCCGCCGCTCGAGGTGGCCCAGCATTACATAGGAAACGCCGGCATCCGCTAGTGAGCGGGCACTAATCTCACCGGTATAAGGCCCCATCAATTCACTGGCCGCATTCTGGGCAATGATTTGTAAGTTCGTTCCCTGGGCCATTTGATTCATACTCGAAAGTGCGACGGCTTGGGCAGCGATTCCAACCTCTTCGTCAGCCGCCCGGGGTAGGTAATCCTTGATTTGGTTAATAAACGCGACTGATTCCTCAATATTTTTATGCATCTTCCAATTGGCGATAATAAATGGCTTGCGCATACTGTCACTCTCCTAATTAGGCCATTGCCGAAAATAAACATGCTGAATACTCTGTTTTACTGTCCAACGGCCCAGGGGTCACCCGGTGGCCTTCGCGGTGACGACCGGCAAAATCGGTATCAACCTGCAGCCGGTTGTGCTGGTTAACCATTGTCAGTAAGTGACAGCTATCTTCACTTAAGAACTCCTGGAGGTCACTCTTCAAGAAGAAGCCTTGACGGCGGTTCTCAACCGTTAAGTTAATTGGACGGTTACCATTGCCAATAAAAGAATTTCCTCCCTTGTTAGCAGTAAGCCGGGTCAAATGATTATCTTCAGTGATAAAGAAGTCATTTTTAGCCACTTCTTGAACTAAGCCCTCGTGGTACCAATCATCCTGTTGCCGGATTAACTTTCTTACTTCTAGCCGTAACTTCTTTTGAACAAAGAGGTTGTTATAGAAGTAAGAAGTTAGGCTGGTTGACCGGTCCTGATGAATAATTCGGTGGTAAAGTGGATTGTCTCCACTGGCTGCCGCCAGGTTATTTGACTGCCAGGCCAGCCGGCCGTTGATTAAGTTATGGGCTAACAAGATATCATAGCTTTCCAACCGCAAGGCACAGTCAGAGAGGAGAAAGTTATTATCAATTGTTGTAATCCCAAACGAGTTTTCGATTTGAATATCTTCCCCCAGGTGGGCTAGTAACTGGGCCTGGTTTTTATTCGTCAGCCTGAACTTACCAGGTAGGGTGTTGTTATACATCAAGTTCCGACTAATGCGGGTCTTTTCCACCCGGCCGCCTAGCCAAATTCCCCGGGTACAATCGTGGATACAGTTACGAAGGATCTGGGCCCCGATGGCGGGGAAAAGGTTAATTGCACTGACGGTCTCCCCAATAAGGTTGAAGCGGGTATTGATACGGAAGAAGTGGTTGTGCTCAATCACTGGTGATGGATTACCATCAACCCCGATTACCCCCACCTGGCCGCAGTCAAAGATCCGGTTATTCTTAATGTAGTGTTTAACCGGATGTGCATTTAACTCCTCTTCCGCCGGGAGCGTTGGGTAACGGCCCAGTGAAATCCCGGCACACTTAGCATGTGAAATATTACAGTTTACGATCTTCCAGCCCTGGGCATGATTAGTACCGATAATGGCGCGGTTGTATTTACCATCAGCCCACTGGCTAGCCGCCTTAGTCAGCGTGAATCCGGAAAGAACCAGGAAGTTAACCCGCGGCCGCTGGGGATAAAAACACGTTTCCCGGAAAGTAAGCTCAACGTTCGTACTGTTAGGATCCTTCCCCTGGAAATTAGCGTAGATAGTAGTTGTATCCATCTTTGGATCCTGCCGGGTATACCAAACGTATTGCCGTTCTGGATTCTTACTGGTCGGAGTCTTAACCTTTTCAAGGCTGTCAACTTCGTATAACGCCCGGTTATTCAGGAAGACTTCACCCGTGTGCTGGTAGTCGCCGGCTTCTTGAACATGCGTCGTATATGGATTATATTCGCCAAAGCGTTGGTTAGGAATTACAACTCGCCAAACATCAACATCGATCTTTTCCCATTCGTTAACCTGTTCAGCACCGCTAATGACAGTCAGCCCTTGTTTGACTGCCTGGTACAGGATCGGCTTATCCTTCGAACCGCTATAACAAGGGTTCACACTTTCCCGGTAAACTCCGGGCATGACCATCACTAGGTCACCAGGATGAGCAATCGAGGCCGCTTCTTGAATCCGTTTAAATGGTGCTTGTTTCGTACCATTACCACCAAGTTTAGCTTGGGCATCTACGTAAATTTGCATTTTGATTTTCCTTTCTAAAGTGCCTACCAGACAACATCAGCGTCGGTCTTCCGTTGACAATTAAGTACCCGGTCCAGTAATAGACGCTGTTCAAAGTGGGCAACGTTTTGTCGTGTCTCCTTAACCATATCCGGATTAACAGAGAGATAGTCAATCCCGCTGCGAATCAAGAAATCAGCAAACTCCGGATATTCAGAAGGCGCCTGACCACAGATGGACACCGTCTTGCCATCCTTGTGAGCAACCGTAATTAGGTGGCGGATGGCCCGCTTAACGGCCAGGTTCCGTTCATCAAATAGTCCAGAAACTGTATCATTATTTCGGTCACAGCCGAGAATCAGCATGGATAAATCATTGGAACCGATGGAGTAGCCGTCAATATACTGGTTAAACTTATCGGCCAGGATAATGTTGGCTGGTATCTCGGCCATCATGTAAACCTTAAAATCGGCACTTCTCTTCAGCCCGTTTTTAGCCATTATCTTAATAATCTTGGCCAGTTCATCGACGGTCCTGACAAACGGAATCATGACGTTAAGATTCGTTAAGCCATACTCCGTTCGTACCTTCTTGACGGCCGCTAGTTCCAGCTTGAAGGCTTCAATAAAGCGGGGATCATAGTAGCGGGCCGCGCCACGCCAGCCAAGTAAATCCGCCGGTTCATGTGGTTCAAATTCTTCGCCACCTGTTAAGTGCCGGTATTCCCCTGACTTAAAGTCCGAAAACCGTAAAACAACTGGCCGTGGCATCATTGTCCGGGCAACTTTAGCAATCCTTTCCGCCAGACCATCAACGGCCTTTTCTGGGCGGCCCGTCTTAATCAGGTATAGGGGAATTGTGGTTGTCCAGATAAACTCTTCTCGCATCAGGCCAATCCCGTCGGCTGGTAGGCCCACATACCGCTCTGCCAGACTCGGGTCACCCAGGTTCATCATCACCCGGGTGGCGGTTGGAATAAAGTATTCCCTTGAAGTGGCGGACGGTTGTTCCTGCGGGGCCAATTCTTTAACCCGGTCCCCGGAATAAACCACCCCATTTTTCGCATCAACCGTAACCTGGTCACCATCATGGAGTAGTTCCAATGCTGCTTTACCACACGAGGCAGTTCCCACTAAACATGGTATTTGCATTTCCCGGGAGACAATCGCTGCGTGACAGGTCATCCCGCCGTTGTTGGTAATAATGGCGGCCGCCTTCTTCATGGCCGGCACCCAGTCGGGAGAAGTCATTGGCGTTACCAACATCTCACCAGTCTTGAATGAGTCAATATCACTTGGATCCGCGATGGCGTGAACCCGGCCACTTGCTAGGCCCGGGCTAGCCGGTAATCCTTTTAATATTGGCTGGATACCCTTCGTCATACTTTCACCCGCTTCTTTTGTAGTTGCCTTATCCTTATTTGCCCAGACAGTTTCGGGACGCGCCTGAACCAACCATAATTTGTTAGTAAACCGGTCAAGAGCGAATTCCATATCCATATAGCAGCCATAGTGCCTTTCAATCCGCTTGGCGTACTCGGCCAACGTCCTTACCTGGCTATCGGTAAGGGCCGGTTGGGTCGCCTGGTCGGCTGGGACTTTCTGTTCGTGCGTTCCTCCTGCCGGGTCTTGTACTAGTTCCACCGCCTTATTATTAATTGTCCGGTCAACAATCTTGCCGCTAGCCTTATCGATTACGTAGTGGTCAGGGGTTACTTTGCCTAACACAATGTATTCCCCGAGGCCTAAAATTGAATCGACGACTACCTGCTGGCTATTGCCGTTGGCTACGTTGACGGAAAACATAATGCCCGCTGCCTTGGAAAAGACCATCATTTGAATCGCTGCCGAGAGGGCAACCTTTTCATGTGGAAAATGTTGCTTATGGCGGTAATAAGTAGCACGGTCAGTAAAAAGCGATGCGTAACACTCTTGAACCTTTCTGACTACCAGGTCGGCCCCGCGAACGTTTAAGTAAGTCTCTTGCTGGCCGGCAAATGACGCATCTGGTAGGTCTTCAGCAGTGGCACTAGAGCGAACCGCGACGAACGGTGCATCCTGGTTCATTTTCGTGGCTAGCTTCTCATAGGCAGCTTTGATTGTCGCCGCTAGTTCTGACGGCATCTCCGCGCTAATAATTAATGACCGAATCTGCGCACAAACTGTCCGAAGTTCTTCTGTATCTTCATAGTCACTAATTGTCGCCAGCAGGTCATTAATCCGTTGGTTTAGATTAGTAGCTGCCATAAACGTTTGGTAGGCATGCGTCGTTGTCGCAAAACCATACGGTACCGGGATTTGAGTTGCAGAAGTAAGCTCCCCTAAGGAGGAAGACTTTCCGCCAACTAGGTGCACGTCCTGGCGATGTAATTCATCAAACCATAAAATATCTTTTTCTTCGCGTTTTACCATTCCTGCATCTCCTTTACTGAAACTGCCTATTTCGTAATCAGTATTCAGGAAAATGTCAATCACTTTTTTCGTTTTTAAATAATGTAATAACTTCGGTTTTGATATAACGCTATTTAGACCCAGTTAATTTTTTATTCTGAAACTTGAAAGCTAATAATCACGCCAAAGGCGTGTGGTTATTGGCTTTTTTG
>NZ_JBJEEL010000047.1:0-7717 GCF_051873035.1 Limosilactobacillus sp. | reverse complement strand
CGCATGTGACCACGTTGAACCTTACGGTGCTTTACTCGCTTTGGTACTAGCATGTCTTACTTCCCTCCTTGTTCATCATCATTTTCCTTCTTGGTAGGAAGAACTTCACCACGGTAGATCCAAGTCTTAACACCCAGAACACCGTAAGTAGTGTTAGCTTCGTCCCAAGAGTAGTCAATATCAGCACGAAGAGTATGCAAAGGAACAGTACCATCTGAGTATGATTCGATACGTGACATATCAGCACCGTTCAAACGACCAGCAACTTGCGTCTTGATACCCTTGGCACCAGCACGCATAGCACGTTGCATAGCTCCACGCATAGCACGACGGAAAGCGATCCGGTTTTCCAGTTGACGTGCAATACTTTCACCAACAAGGTGTGCATCCAAGTCTGGCTTCTTGATTTCCACAATGTTAATGTGAACACGCTTGCCAGTTAACTTGTTTAATTCCTTACGAAGTGCTTCAACTTCTGAACCACCCTTACCAATAACCATACCTGGCTTGGCAGTGTGAATTGAAACGTTGACGCGGTTTGCGGCACGTTCAATTTCAACGGTTGATACAGAGGCATCAGCAAGTCGCTTTTCAATGTACTTACGGATCCGAAGGTCTTCGTTCAGGTAGTTAGCAAAGTCTTTATCAGCGTACCACTTTGCAGTCCAATCACGAATGACTCCGACACGAAAACCATTAGGATTGATCTTTTGACCCACTATTCATTCCTCCTATCGTTCTGTAACAACCACTGTGATGTGACTAGTCCGCTTGTTAATTGGTGAAGCAGAACCCTTTGCACGTGGACGGAACCGCTTAAGGGTTGGTCCTTCGTTTGCGTAGGCTTCGCTTACAACCAATGAAGCACGATCTAAATCAAAGTTGTTTTCAGCGTTTGCAACAGCAGAATTTAAAACTTTTTGAACATCTGAAGCGGCGCCACGGTTGGTGAACTTCAGAATAGCAAATGCTTCAGCAACGCTCTTGCCGCGAATTGCGTCTAAGACGAGGCGAACCTTACGTGCAGGCACACGCACCATCTTAGCAGTTGCCTTAGCTGATGTGATGTTTTCAGCCATTTATTAATTCACCCTCCTTACTTACCAGTCTTCTTGTCATCAGTTGCGTGACCGTGGAAAGTACGAGTTGGAACAAATTCACCCAACTTGTGACCTACCATGTCTTCTTGTACGTAAACTGGTACGTGCTTCCGACCATCATAAACAGCAAATGTGTAACCAATGAAACTTGGGAAAATGGTAGAACGACGTGACCAGGTCTTGATGACCGTCTTCTTTTCAGAACCTTCTTGCTCCTTAACCTTCTTCAGTAATGAAGCATCAGCGAAAGGTCCTTTTTTCAAACTACGACCCATTTAGTGTACCTCCTCTCGGGTATTAGAACGTATATAAATATTAACGAGTATGTGGACCGCGCTTCCGACCACGAACAATGAACTTGTTTGAACGAGCCTTGTGTGAACGGGTCTTCTTACCAACGGTCTTCTTACCCCATGGAGACAGAGGAGATGGTAAACCAACAGGTTGCTTACCTTCACCACCACCATGTGGGTGATCATTAGGGTTCATTACAGAACCACGAACGTGTGGACGTTGACCAGCGTAACGGTTCCGACCAGCCTTACCCTTGATTAACAGGGCGTGTTCGTCGTTACCAACAGTACCAACAGTGGCACGGCAGGTTGCAAGAACCATCCGAACTTCACCAGATGAGAGACGTACCAATACGTACTTTTCATCCTTACCAAGGAGTTGAGCAGAAGCACCTGCTGAACGAGCAAGTTGACCACCCTTACCTGGCTTTAATTCAATGTTGTGAATAACAGTACCAACTGGAATGTTCTTCAATGGAAGAGCGTTACCAACCTTGATATCTGCATCCGGACCTGATTGAACGGTCATACCAACCTTCAAGCCCTTTGGTGCGATGATGTATGACTTAGTACCATCAGCGTAAACCAATAAAGCAATGTTGGCAGTACGGTTTGGATCGTATTCAATGGCCTTAACGGTTGCAGGAACATCATCCTTGATCCGCTTGAAGTCAATGATCCGGTATTGGCGCTTAACACCACCACCACGGTGACGAACAGTAATGTGACCATAACTGTTACGGCCGGCAGTGTGCTTTAATGGAGCCAATAATGACTTTTCAGGTGTAGTCTTCGTAATATCAGCGAAGTCGTAACCGTTCATGTTCCGGCGACCGTTAGTAGTAGGTTTGTACTTACGAATTCCCACTATGTTTTCCTCCTTTTTCTAATGATTAGTTTTCGCTGTCATCGTTGAACAGCTTGATTTCGTTTGAATCGGCAGAAAGAGTAACGATAGCCTTACGACGACGCTTAGTGTAGCCGACATAACGACCTTGACGCTTCTTCTTACCCTTAACGTTCATGATGTTAACCTTAACAACCTTAACGTCGAAGATTTCTTCAACCGCGTTCTTAACTTGAGTCTTGGTTGCTCGTAAATCAACATCAAAAGTGTAACGCTTGTTGTCCATACCGGCCATTGAAGCTTCGGTAACTACTGGACGTAAAATAATATCGCGTGCTTCCATTATGCGAGCACCTCCTCTACTTGAGAAAGAGCTGACTTAGTAATAACAACCTTTTGGGCGTCAGCAACGTTTAAGATGTTAACACCAGCTGGGTTAACAACCGTTGCGTTTGCCAGGTTACGTGCAGATAAAGCAGCGTTCTTGTCATCATCAGTGACAACAACCAGTGCCTTTTCAGCAACGTTCAGGCTGTTCATAACGCCAGCCATTTCCTTGGTCTTTGGTGCATCGAAGTTCAATGCATCAACAACAACTAATGCGTTGTCCAGAACCTTTTGGGAAAGAGCTGACTTGATAGCAAGTTGACGAACCTTACGAGGAAGGTTGTACTTGTATGAACGTGGCGTAGGTCCGAAGACAATACCACCACCACGGAATTGTGGTGCCCGGATAGAACCTTGACGAGCACGACCAGTTCCCTTTTGACGCCATGGCTTCTTACCACCACCGCTAACTGCAGAACGGTTCTTAACGGCGTGAGTACCTTGACGCAATGAAGCACGTTGACGCAGGATAGCATCAAATTCAACGTTTTGGTTAGGTTCAATACCAAAAACCGCATCGTTCAATTCGATTGAACCGTTTTGGCTACCATCTTGCTTGTACAAATTAACGCTAGTCATTATTTACTTCCTCCTTTCTGATTATTTGTTGTGTTGCTTGCTCAGGCTCTTCTTAGTGTTAGCCTTTACAGAGTTCTTAATAGTAACGTATGACTTGTTTGCACCAGGAACGTTACCCTTGATGAGTAAGACGTTGTTGTCTAAGTCAACCTTAACAACTTGTAAGTGTTGCATAGTAACCGTCTTGTTACCCATGCGGCCTGGGAGCTTCATACCCTTGAAGACACGGTTAATGATGGCACCCAATGAACCTGGACGACGGTGGTAACGAGAACCGTGAGCCATTGGTCCACGTGACTGGTTATCCTTGTGAATATTACCTTGGTAACCATGACCCTTGGTAACACCCGTAACGTCGACAGTTTCACCTTCAGCGAAGACGTCAGCCTTAACTTCGTCTCCTACCTTGATGTCATCCCCTAATTCAGCGTCACGGATTTCACCGATGAAGCGCTTAGGGGTCGTATTTGCTTTTGCTGCATGACCTTGTTCAGGCTTGTTGCTCAAGATTTCGCGCTTGTCGTCAAAACCAAGTTGTACAGCGTTGTAACCATCGTTTTCAACGGTCTTGATTTGCATAACAACGTTTGGAGTTACGTCGATAACAGTAACTGGAACTAATTCACCGTTGTCAGTGAATACTTGAGTCATTCCAACCTTTTTACCTAAGATTCCTTTGGCCATGAGTACACCTCCAATTTTAATGTTTTAGTATTTATATAGTAGAAAAATAATTACAATTTGATTTCGATGTCAACACCACTTGGCAGATCGAGCTTCATCAATGAGTCAACAGTCTTTGGTGTTGGATCAATAATGTCGATCAAACGCTTGTGGGTCCGCATTTCAAATTGTTCCCGAGACTTCTTAAACTTGTGTGGTGAACGGATAACAGTGTAGATAGTCCGTTCAGTTGGCAACGGGATAGGACCTGAGATTTGAGCACCTGTCCGCTTAGCGGTATCAACGATCTTATCAGCAGATTGGTCGAGGATACGGTGTTCATAAGCCTTTAACCGAATACGAATCTTTTGTTTTGCCATTATGTTCCCTCCTTCGTCAGATTTAAAATTTGACTAGCTCCGCGGAAATTACCGCCACATCCTGTGGCAAAGCGGCCGGGTGTGTCGCAACCTTCCGCATCATCGCTTCGCAGCTTAAACCGCTATGGGGGCAGGGCAAATCTGCCTCCTAAGCTCAAGCACCTATCCATAATACAAAAGAATCGCCGTCATATCAAGTGTTTAAATGGATTTATTTTAGATGAAATATTTTTGTAAAGTAAAATTGTTTTCAATTTAGCCGTAATTTTTCCATAAAAATTTAAAAAATCGCAAATAATGGTTATTAATCCATCATTTACGATTTTTTCTTCATATATATAAATTACAGCTGAGCGCGTTTGGGCATCAGTAAGTTAAGAATGATCGCCAATAGAGCCGCGATCGCAATCGGGGATCCCAACAAGTATTGCACCATCTGGGGAGCGGCACTTACGATCTTCTTCGGTACTAATACTAAGGCAATCGTAATTACAATCGGTAACCCGATAATGTAGAGGTCACTTTCCCCTGTTTTCAAATTCCGAATAACATTTAGACCGTTCAGCATGATCGTTACGGTGATGATCGCAAACACCCCACCGATAACTGGTGCTGGGATGGCTGCCAGAAAGGCCGAGAGCTTGGTACAAAAGCCAAGGATAATGAACCAGCCACCTGCCGCGATAAAGACCCGCTTACTGGCCACCCCAGTAATTGAGACAATTCCGGCGTTAGTTGAATAGCCAGTAACTGGGGTCGTCCCGGTGATCGTTGCTACTAGACAACTTAGTCCTTCACCGATGATCCCCCGGTTCCACTGTTTTTTCGTGATGGTGTGGTTAGTAACGGCCCCCATTGCAAACCAGGTTCCAGTAGTTTCCGTTGTTAAGATTGCATAAATGATAATAAAGGTCAGAATAGCCGTCAGATCAAAGTGCATTCCCCAGTGGAAAACCGTCCGCTGCGGTAGGCTGAACCAGGGAGCCGCCGCAACAGATGAGGCATCAAAGCGGCCCATGGCAGCACTCAACGCCGTCCCGACCAACAGGGCAATGACGATGGAACCCGTCTTAAAAAGTTTTTGAACCCGTGGAAAACGAATACTGATGGCGACACAAACCAGCAGGATCAACGCGGTCACCCCTGCCAGTTCCATGTTCTGGTAGACGTTTCCTTTAGCCTCGAAGATGTTGTCGTTCAAAGCGGATGGAATCAAGGATAGCCCCACGCAAGTAATAATAGTTCCGCCGACCACTGCCGGTACTAGCCGGTTGATGATCTTCTGAAAGATTCCACTCATACCAAGCAGAATTAGTAGGATGGCGCCGACCAGTAGCGCCCCCATTAAGGTGGCCATCCCACCGCCATGTACTCCACCGCTGGCCATAACAACTCCAGCAGCCGCCGTTAACGGTACAAAGGATGGTCCCTGGGAAACCGGCATTTTCATAAACCAGGCGGTCTGCAAGATTGTCCCGATCCCAGCCGCCAGGAAGGTTGCCTGCAGGAGGCCGGTCGAGTCCACCGCCCCCATTGCCAGGAGCCCCGCCAGAATAATCGGTGGGACATAGACGTCCATTGCTAAGACGTGTTGCAGTCCCAATAGGACCGCTTCCCCCGTCGGTACCTTCTCATCTGGGCCTATTAATAAATGTGCTTTCGTATCCATTTTTCTCTTCTTCCTTCTACCTTTTCATAATTAATTTTCGTATACCAAGCGACCGTTAACGTACACACCCTTGATATCGGCCGTCTCAGTCTGATACATCAGCCGTTCAAATACATCGGCAGCGGACGACCTTCCCCACGTCCGGTGTGCTTGCACCACCTGCAGGTCCGCCCGATAACCAGCGGCGATTCGTCCGGCAGCTAGGTGTAAAGCTTGAGCACCGCCAGCCGTTGCCAGGTAAAAGGCAGTGGCTGCCGTGATCTGGGAATTAGCAACCCCGCGCTGTTCAGCGGGGCGCCGGCTATCAACCCCATCCGTCAACATCCGGGATGATTTAACTGCCTGACGAATATTGTGGTATAGGCTGGGAGTGTAACCGCCCGAAATATCGGACCCTAGGCCGACCTTATTCCCCATCTTTAACAGGCGCTGAACCGGTAGCACCCCATTGCCAAAGTAGATATTAGAAATTGGGCAATGGGCAATTGTCGTCTGGTGTTGCTTGAGTAATTCCATATCCCCAGTAGTCAATTGTGTTCCGTGGGCCATCACTGCTCGTGGCGTCAATAGGCCAAAGTGATCCAGCACTTCCGCGTCGTGCATTCCAAAACGGTCAATTGTATACTGGCTTTCCCAGTTACTCTCGCTGACGTGGGATTGAATTGGCAGGTCATACTTAGCCGCCAGGCGACCTAACCCCGCCAGAGCTGCATCGGTACAGGACGGTACAAAGCGGGGCGTGATCACCGGTGTTACCAGGTCGTTCGGGTCTGGAATAGCCTGCACCCGCTGGATAAACCGTTCGCTCGCTGTCAGGGCTTCCTTAACGGAATGATCCCGGTAGTAGTCGGGCGTCTGGTCCGGATTATCCATAGTGACCTGACCAACATACCCGCGCAGTCCCTGCTGTTGGCATTCATCTACCAACACCAGGTTGGCATCAACGTGAATCGTACCAAACATCATGGCCGTAGTTGTTCCGTGAGCCAGTAGTGTCCGGACAAAGTCGGCATATACCTTCCTAGCAAACGAACAATCACTAAAGCGGGCCTCAAGCGGAAAAGTATATACGTTTAACCAGTCTGCCAGCGGCCGGTCGAGCGCTAACCCCGCCTGTGGCCATTGCGGTGCATGCACATGCAGGTCAACAAAGCCGGGAAGAAGGTATTCTCCCTGGGCTAACTCACGCAGTTGGTGATGCTGACGAGCAGCGGTGAGGACCCGGCTATAATCCCGATCTGCTGGTAAAAGAACCCGATCTACCCAGCCGTCAGGATCAATACAAACCAAACAATCAGTTAGGTTCTGAACATGGTATTGATCTTGAGCGGTAAATGCATTCCCACGAATCACTAACGATTCCACGGCTCTACCTCCTTATCATTCGGTGCTTTTAGTATAACACGAAGATTATTCTTTTCAACAGGTAATATAGTTCGTACAAATTCTAGTAACAAGCTGACATGCCGGCTATATAATTCGTTTAACGCTTTCATTAGCCGAAAAATAATTAAAAAAATGGGGACGTGACATAAATCACTCTGTATAGATCAAAAGTGAACAACGCGGTACACAAATGGGGTCCAGAGCCCGGCAAAGCCGAACTCTGAACCCCTATTTGTGCTCGCGGGGGTGGCAGATAGCCTAGCTACGCGTCGTGAAGACAAAGTCGTAAACGACTTCTGTCACACTCCCATTGGGATAAAATGAAAAAGACCGCCAATTTTAATCAGCGGTCTTTTACTGGGTCTACACTTTCTGGTATTGATGAAAATCAATGCCAGTTTTTTTGTACGCAA
>NZ_JBJEEL010000046.1:0-1587 GCF_051873035.1 Limosilactobacillus sp. | reverse complement strand
TAACGGTCCTAAGGTAGCGAAATTCCTTGTCAGGTAAGTTCTGACCTGCACGAATGGCGTAACGAGTTGGGCACTGTCTCAAGAGGGATCTCGGCGAAATTGCAAACTCTGTGAAGATGCAGAGTACCCGCAGCAAGACGGAAAGACCCCGTGGAGCTTTACTGTAACTTGATGTTGGGATTTGGTTACTTCTGTACAGGATATGTGGGAGACTTAGATGTGCGGTCACAAGGTCGCACGGAGTCGTCGGTGGGATACCACGCTGAAGTGGCTGGATTTCTAACCCTTGCCTTAATCAGGTAACGGGACAGCGTCAGGCGGGCAGTTTGACTGGGGCGGTTGCCTCCCAAAGAGTAACGGAGGCGTTCAAAGGTTCCCTCAGGCTGGTTGGACATCAGCCGTAGAGTGCAAGCGCATAAGGGAGCTTGACTGCAAGACGTACATGTCGTGCAGAGTGGAAACACGGAGTTAGTGATCCGGCGGTGCCGAATGGAAGGGCCGTCGCTTATCGGATAAAAGCTACCCCGGGGATAACAGGCTTATCACGCCCAAGAGTCCATATCGACGGCGTGGTTTGGCACCTCGATGTCGGCTCATCGCATCCTGGGGCTGTATTCGGTCCCAAGGGTTGGGCTGTTCGCCCATTAAAGCGGTACGTGAGCTGGGTTCAGAACGTCGTGAGACAGTTCGGTCCCTATCTGCTGTGGGCGTAGGATATTTGAAGGGCTCTGTCCTTAGTACGAGAGGACCAGGATGGACAGACCTCTGGTGAACCAGTTGTGAAGCCAATTTGCAGAGCTGGGTAGCTATGTTTGGATGGGATAAACGCTGAAAGCATCTAAGCGTGAAACCCGCCCTGAGATAAGATATCCCACCGCGCGAGCGGTTAAGACTCCAGGAAGACGACCTGGTAATAGGCCGGAGGTGTAAGTGCTGTGAGGCACTAAGCTAACCGGTACTAATAAGTCGAGGACTTCGATACGAAATTTCGTAAATGGGTTTTGTGACTGAATTTTAGTTTTAGCTTGATGAGATTGACTTTCGTTTCCAATAGTTTCTAATGTGAAACGTCAAGTTTATTTTCCGGTGGCGTTAGCACTGAGGATCCACCTGTTCCCATCCCGAACACAGAAGTTAAGCTCAGTTACGCCGATGGTACTGCTTTGGCAACGAAGTGGGAGAGTAGGGAACCGCCGGAATTATATTTAAGCCCGAAAGAGATTTAATTCTCGGTCGGGCTTTTTTCTTTGTCTTTTTGCTATTTTTTTATTTTTGCTGTGTTTAGTGAATTGCTGGCGGTGGGGGAATAGCAGTTGCGGAAGTAAGGTATAAGTGCTCAAAGTCTCCGTTTCTCAGGTTGGTTGGCTGCGTTTACGCCTATAGCAAGCTCCAGGCATAGAAAAGCCTTACGCTTTGCTATAGGCTAAACTCCGCTTACAATGTGCCGAAACGGAGCCTTTCAGTGTTTGTAGGTTACGTCCAAAGCTTCTGCCGGGATTGCCGGCGTCTGCTCGTAAACGAGCAGCCATACCGTCAATTGGCCGAAGCTAAGGACTCCACCGCGTTTGTTGTGTTCGCGCTTTTTAA
>NZ_JBJEEL010000045.1:0-42596 GCF_051873035.1 Limosilactobacillus sp. | reverse complement strand
AAGACCCTACACATTTGATTCGTCGAAACTTTGTTCAGTTTTCAAAGGTCTACCATGCAACTGGCTAAGCAGCCAATCAACATCAATTATTATATCAAACTTGTTTGAATAAGTCAATAACTATTTTTAATTAATTATTAACTCGTCATCAACAAGTCAGCTTATTCATAATATCATCACATCAACTTCCCGTCAACAACTTTTTTAACTTTTTTATGAGCAACTCAATGGCGTCCTATAAGTACCACCAATTGAACTGTCAACCCGCAGTCAGGCTATCAAGTTAAAAAGCCATTTCTCATACACCTAGTTATTAAAACTAGCTGTTCAGAAAGTTGCTTTGATTGATTGTGAAATTAACAAACAAAAAAGCAGATAACTATTGATGAGACAACAGTTATCTACTTTACTTTAAAGTCTTGCAAAATGCAAGGGTTATTTTTAATTTATTCTAAATCGCTGCTCTTACTTTTATCCTGCATCAATAGTGTTAGGACAAAGCCAATCACTACTAAAACAATCGTAAAGTAAAAGCCATAGTGGGCACCATTAGTAAACCGAGCGGCCATTGAACCAGTACCCGCCTGACGACCAAGTTCCAAAAAGCTGGTTGCTAAGGCCGTGGCCAGCGCACCGATAATTTGCTGCATCGTGTTTAATATCGTGCTCCCGTCACCGGACTGCATCCCCGGTAGTGAATTTAACGCACTAGTCTGTGATGGGGACATTGCCAGCGGGCAGCCAATCATCAAAATGACGTGGGCAGCAATGATATAGGCGATTGAAGAATGTGGTGTGGCTAGTGCTAGCATTACGGCACCCACCAGCGCAATCAAGAAACCACACATTGCCGGTTTCTTGGCACCAACATTATCATACAACCGTCCAGCCACTGCAGACGTTAACGCGTTAATTACCCCACCAGGCAACATAATAATCCCCGTTAAGGCAACTGGCAGTAACAAACCATTTTGAATGTACATCGGTAGTAAGTACATTGCCGATAAGATAATTCCAAAGTCGAGCATCACTAAACAAGCACCAATTGCAAAGGACCGATTAGCAAAGACCCGTAAATTTAAAATCGGTTCTGCCAAGTTTAACTGCCGGTGAATGTACAGGGCTAATACAACGATCCCGATTACTAGTGCTACCAATACCGGTGCCGATAGCCAGCCATCACGGCTTGAAAGTGACGCACCGATTACTAATCCGGAACACCCGATTGCTGATTCTAAAATTGAGAGTACGTCCACGTGTGGCCGCGTCCGTTCACCAACATTTTCCAACGAGGTCAGGGCAAATACCAACGCAATTAGTAGGAACGGGACAAATAGCCAGAAGATCCACCGCCAGGACAACTTGGCCAGGATTAAACCGGTCAGGGTAGGCCCGATGGCGGGTGCAAACATAATCACTAACGCACAAACACCCATCACCGCACCGATCTTTTGCGGCGGGAAGATCTGCATGACTACGGCAAACATCAATGGTAGTATCAACCCGGTTCCAATCCCTTGAATCATCCGTCCGATTAGGACCACCATAAAGCCATTGGCCATTGCTGAAATAATTGCACCAACGATAAAGGCCGCTAAGGCAAAGGTAATAATCTGCCTGGTCGTAAACCACTTCGAAATCAAACTCGATAAGGGTAACACGATCCCAATTACTAGCATGTACCCTGTTACCAGCCATTGAACCGTGGCCGTATTAACCTGCAGTGCCGCCATTAACTTAGGCAAAGCAATATTTAATGATGTTTCACTGAACATCCCCACAAAGGCTCCCAGCAGCATACTAACCATCGCTAATTTCGGGTGGCGGACTTGCTGCCGGGCTTGTGGCATTTCATCCATACATCAACACTCCTTCAATCAATTTTCTTTTTTTACACAAGTGGTTACTTTACCAGAGTGATATTTATTTCGTAAGTTTTTTTGATTATTCTTAGGAATATTAATGTTTAAACTTAAGAAAATTAAGTTATCAGGTGTCTGCACTACTAATTTAGAAAAGACTATAATAATCATAATGTCTTTTAAGGAGTAACTAGATTGATGGATAAATTAATCAAGGTCGTAACAGTAATGCTAATTATCGTTGGTTCACTAATACTGACACCAGCGGGACATGCTAGCCACATGCGAACACCAATCGACTGGCAGCAATCGTCAGAAACCATCGCGTACCCGGACCTGCAAAAGACCCCCAACCTGTGGATCAAAGTACGGCTCAAGCATAACCGCACCTATGTCTATAGTGGTCAAAAATGTATCTATACAATGTACAGTTCGGCCGGAAAACTCCAGAAAGACCCCACCAGCCATACGACTAAAAGCGTTACCCCTACTGGCACCTATACGATCCACGGGGCCCGTGGCGACTGGGTTTATAACCCTAATTTAAAACTAGGTGCCAACTATTATGTCGCCTGGAATGGCAACTACCTCTTCCATACCGTCGTCACCGATCCTAACCACCACTACATTAAAGGTGAGGCCCAAAAGCTCGGTAAAAAGCCCAGTTCCCCCGGTTGCGTCTGCCTATCCGTGCCTGATGCCAAGTGGCTGGCCGGCTCCGTCCCAGAAGGCACTAAGGTTGTCGTCACTAATTAGCTAACTGCTTAATTTTGTCAGGACGAAAGCCGGTCCACCCAGTCACCGTTCCGTGATCGTCAACAACTACTACCGGTAAACTGGCATAGCCTAGTTCCCGTAAGGCGGTTAGCGCCTGATGATCATTAGTAACATCCACTTCCTGGTAGTCGATCCCTTCCTGAGTCATTAGTTGCTCCGTCATCCGACAGCCCGGGCAAAATTGCTTAGTAAAGATACGTACTTCTTTCATGGTAGCCTCCTTGTTATCATCTTTTTTCGTCATATTAATTTGGTTTCTTCATTATATACCCACTAAAATACCCACTAAAAGCCGGCTCGCTCTGACATTAATTTAAAATTAGAGATTGACAAATTAAAATGAGAATGTTTTAATAATACCAACATCAACGGAAAGGAAAGAATGATAATGACTCAACAACGATTAAATACTAGTGTAGTGTATTATTACGGCAATGCTTATCTAGACTAAATGTCTGTGCCACGGCTGGTGCGGACAGGGACGTTCGCACCTAAGCAGAGCTGTATTTGATATGCCCTTTGCTAGGTGTCAATCTAGTAAAGGTGCCAGTATTTTTGCTGAGCAATTATTTTTCCGAAATAATGAAGCACCAACTAGGTTGAGCAATGTCTCACTGTTAGTTGGTGCTTTTTGTTTATCTATTAGGGAGTGAAAGATAATGAGTGTTTTTAAGAAATCTTCTGATAAGGCCGAACCGGTTCTCGGCTTCGGTGAAAGTCTCGTCGTTTTAATTGTCATCCTTTGCATTCTGGGATACTTAATCATCTTTGAAAAGCAGGAACCCCAGGCGCCGCTGTTTATTGCCTTTACCGTTCTCGCCGTTTACGGTAAAATCCGGGGATTCAAATGGGACACCGTAATGGAAGGAATGCGAAGTGGCCTGCGGGCTGGGGTTGACCCGCTGGTGATCTTCCTCTCCATCGGGGTGCTGATCGCTACTTGGATTTTCTCTGGAACCATTCCCACCATCATGTACTTTGGTTTTAAGATTATCTCCGTCCAGTTCTTTTTACCAACGGTCTTCGTTGTCTGTACCCTGGTTGGAGTAGCCTGTGGTAGTTCCTTCACGACCGTTTCCACAATGGGAATTGCCTTTATCGGGATTGGGGCCACTTTGAAGATCAATCCTGGTTTAACGGCCGGGGTAATCGTCTCCGGAGCCTTCTGTGGTTCCAATATTTCGCCCCTGTCTGGGACTACTAACCTAGCAGCTAGTGTAAGTCACATTAGCATTTACGAACACATCCGTTCTCTTCTGATTACTGATTTGCCAGCCTGGGCCCTTTGCCTTGTCCTGTACACTGTCCTGGGCTTAAACTCGCAACACGTCAGTCTTAGTGCCGTCCACCACATGATGAGTGGCCTGGCCAACGGCTTCTGGGTTTCTGGCTGGGCGCTTCTCCCCGTTGTCCTGTTGATTGTTCTGGCAATTCTACAAGTACCGGCAATCCCATCACTAGGGCTCGGTTCCCTATTTGCCGCCTTCCTCGGTTGGATCCATGCTCCGGCAACGAGCATTACGACAATTACTAAGACCATCATGATGGGCTACGTTTCCCACACCGGTGACAAGACCATCGACACCCTATTATCTAAGGGTGGTATTGCCAGCATGCTTACTTCGCTTGCCCTCATCGTCTTTGCCCTGGCATTAGGTGGTTTGTTAATCAAGTTCAACATCATCAACACAATTATTGAGCACCTCTCCGGAATTGTTAGAACTCCTGGCCGGCTCTCCTTAGCAACTGCCATTACCTGTATCGGGGTTAACCTAATTGTCGGTGAACACTACCTGGCAATCATTCTCCCTGGACAATCCTTCATTAAGTCCTTTGACCAACTTGGACTGAAGCGGCGGTTCATGGCCCGGATCCTTAATGATGCCGGGGCCGCGGTTAACGCCATTGTCCCGTGGAGTGTTTCCGGGGTCTTCATTGCGGGTGCCCTGCAAATTAACCCGCTCCGGTTCATCCCCTGGGCCTTCTTCCCATTCATCGTTACCATTTTGGCAGTCGCTGTGGGCTTTTTCCTAAAGCCCGACCAGCAAGCAGCTAAGGTAGCGGCATAGTATCAAAGATATAAAACGCGCGACAAGGGTTACTAAGACCATTGCTGCGCGTTTTATTTTAAAAAATTAAAGACGCTCACGGAACAATTACCGCGCGCGCCTTTCAAGGAACAAATACTAACATTGATGAGTTAGACATTTAACTCTGCACCATATTCATCATTGATGGTGTCAACGACATCCTTAACGGACATGTCGTCTTGCACAATGGCGTCACCGTCGCGCAACGTGTACTTTACGTCGTCGCTCAAGTTACTAAAGTCAACATCGTTACCCTTTGCATCAACAAAATTGAACTTCGAGTTCTGGAAGTTCTTAAGAGCATCTTCATCAATCTTCATGATTATGCTTCCTTTCACTATCTATTATAGTCTTTTTTTCTAAAGTGGGCGTTTAATTTTAAAAATTTTTCGATAAAACGCTTTCTTTGAGAAAAGGATTCAAAAGCCGTGGCAAAGCCAGCCAAATGAAATATAATGAAGTTAGATCCATGAGAGGGGAAATTCATATGTCATTAATGCAAGATACACAAAATATCAATAAGACCGATGAACAAGTTTACCTGATCACCCTGGTACGGCAAAGTACTGATCGTCCGATGTACCTAGACCACATGATCTACCAAACGACGGCGGCGGGGCAAAAGTTTATGGCCAACCTAGCTGATGCCTTTAGCAAGGCCGGTTACCGGCTAGAAAAAGTCAATGCCGACCACTACATCCTCAATAATGGTTTGGACAAGATCACGTTAACTGGTGAATCACAAGGCATCTACCAAGGATAATTACCTGGTATAAACAACTTAACTTTAAAAGACTCCGTGTGGGTGATCACCCGTACGGAGTCTTTTAGTATGCTTATTTATTACTTAGCAGTACTTTCATTATAGGCCGGTAATTTGGAAGGATTCCGCGTGAACGGCATTCGGATCGCCCTTTCGTCCCGGCTTCATCTTTTTAATACCGAGCTTGATTGCCCCGACTGGACAAACTAGCGCACAAAGTTGACAGCCGACACACTTACTCTGGTCAAAGGTTGGGAGCCGTTTTTCATCATCCCAGCCCATTGCCTGGTGGGCACCATCTTGGCAGGAGATAAAGCAACGGCCACAGCCAATGCACTTATCCCAGTCAATCTTTGGGTAAACAACGTAGTCCCGGTCCAGCTTATTAGTTGGCACAATCTTTTGGTTAGCCAGGCCAACCAAGTCCTTTAAGTGGTCAACGCCTTGTTCATCCATGTAGTGCATCAGACCATTGGTTAAGTCATCAATGATCCGGTAACCGTACTGCATGATAGCGGTGGTTACCTGCAAGGTCGAGGCCCCGAGTAGGATAAACTCAGCCGCATCTTCCCAGGTTTCAATACCACCGATCCCGGACACTGGTAATTGTTCTAGGCCAGCTGCTGACCGGATTTGCTGCAAGAACCGGAGGGCAATTGGCTTAACCGCCTTACCAGAAAGACCGGAAACAGCCGACTTACCATTGATGTTAGGCAGGGCGACCTTGTTATCAAGGTCAATGTCGGTAATGGACTTAACGGTATTGATCGAAGAAATACCGTCGGCTCCCCCTTCAAGGCAGGCCTTAACAACCGGAACCATGGTGGTAATGTTAGGTGTCATCTTAGCTAGTACCGGCAGGTCCGTCCCCTTCTTAACTGCGGCACAGTTCTTTTTACATAATTCAGGGTTAGTACCGACATCTGAACCCATGGTATGTGAGGTCATCTGTGGGCAAGAGAAGTTTAATTCAATCATGTCAGCCCCGGCCTCAGTTACCAACTTGGCTAGGTCCGTCCAGTCCTGCGGCGTTTCCCCCATGATAGAAGCGATCAGCACCTTATTCGGGTACTCCTTCTTTAAGCGCCGCATATCGGCTAGGTCTTGGGCCATCGGGTGTTCAGCCAGCTGTTCCATGTTCTTAAAGCCAATAAATGGAGTATCTTCCTTGCTTAGTTGGGCAAACCGTGGTGAAACTTCATCGATAACGAAGTGGTCCGGTGACAGGGTCTTATAGACAATCCCACCCCAGCCAGCGTCGTAGGCATTCTTACACATTTCATAACAGTTGCCAACTGGTGAAGATGACAAGCAAAACGGGTTTTCAAAGTGAACCCCTAAAAAGTCAATTGACAGATCCTTATTAATCATTGTCTTGTCCTCCTAACACACGATCAATTTCTTCGGCAACTTCCTTACCCTTTTGCACGGCGTAAACAACGGTCTTATCGCCGTCTACGATATCGCCAGTAGCAAAGACCTTGGGATCCTTGGTGTGGAAGCGGGCCTCCCGGAATGGAATTTCGTTATGTTGGATGTCGATGTCGAGGCCATCAGCATTGACCTTTTGACCAACGGCTAAGATGATCTTGTCGGCGGTAATGGTCATTTCACTGTCAATCTTACGGTGCTTAAAGGTAACCTTGTTTTCGCGTACGTCAGTTGGGACGTAGCCGTCAACAATGGTAACCCCTTCGCGTTGGGCCCCTTCAAGTTCCTTCTTGGAAGCTTTAAATTCAGAGAATTCTTCGTAAACCATGTCAGTAACGTGGGTTACACCGAGCTTCTTCAACGTGGTAACCACATCCATGGCCACGTCACCACCACCGATAACGAGGACGTTATCCGGTAAGTCATCAAGGTTTCCCTTGCTTTCCTTAGCCCGGGCCAGGAAGGAGATGGCTGACTCCGTGCAAATGTTGTGTTCAAACATTGGAATCGTCTTTGCTTCACTAGCACCGATGGCTACGATAACGGCATTGTACTTAGCCTTTAGGTCGTCCATCGAAATATCCTTACCAACGGCGGTGTTGTACTTGATGTTGGCCCCCAGGTTAACAATCCGTTTAACTTCGTACTCAACAATTGATTCTGGAAGACGGTATTCGGGGATCCCGTAGGTCAGGTAACCGCCGGCCTTGGCATTCTTTTCGTAGATGTCAACGGCATAGCCCTTTTGTAAGAGGGTCGTGGCGGCTTGTAGTCCGGCCGGGCCGCTACCAATGATGGCAATGCTCATCCCATTTGGCTTACCCGCGTGGAGAATCTGCATGTTTTCCTTCCGTTCCATGTCGGTAACGTAGCGTTGGATCCCACCGATATCGATTGGGCCATCGATCTTGGCACGCGTACATGCACTTTCACAGTAACGTTCCGTCGGGCAAACCCGGGCACAGATGGCCCCCAGGGCATTGTTTTCCCGAATAGTTTCGGCAGCCCCTTTTACATTACGGAAACGAACACTCCGGATAAACTTAGCCGGATTAGTGTGGGCTGGGCAGGCCTTAGAACACGGTGCATCCTCACATAATAGGCAACGCGCTGCTTCTTGCATAACGGTCGTCATTGTGTAGCCCTTTGCCTCAGTTTCATATTTTGAAGTCATTGAAATTGCCTCCTCTAGGTTACAACTTCATAATCGCTAATTTCGTGAATTAAATCACTTGATACACTACTATGTTAGCGGTTTCGTGCATTAAAAGCAATGCTATCCGTATAAATTCTTTTTTATTCTAATTATTGTCAGAATAGTATATCGTAGTGGAATATTTTCTTTATTAACTATTGGAATATCCATTCACAAACGTGGTAGTAGCATTGAATTCAAGTGGCAAAAGCACTAAACTAGACAAGCACTTTTTATTTTTGGGGGGATTTTTTAATGAAAAAGGGAATCATCACACTAACCGCTTTATGCTCACTAGGCGTCCTGCTATCAGGTACCGGGACGAGCGCGGTGCCAACAGCGACTATCCATGCAGCGCGGACTGCAAGCCACCACTTCAGTAAGCAGCAATACGCATTACTTGCTTACCTAAAATACAGTCGGCAAAAGCCCGCTGACTTGCTCGCAAACGTCGCTAATTTTAGTCTTTCCAACAATGGCAATACCTATACCATGGGGACAAACGGGACGACCGTTAACGTTAAGGTTAGTGCCAACCAAGTGACCGTTACCGACCAACAGCAGGCACACCATACTTACCAAAAGGCCCGTTTAGCCCATCAATATGCGGCTGATAAGACAACGCTGAAAAAGATTCTTACTTCGACTGATGGTACCACGCAGGCAGCTGAAAATAGCACTAGCCAAGCGGCTACCCAGAAGAATACGGCCACTGGGGAAGGGGACTCAGGGAATGGCCAGTCCGGCGACCCCGATACGGTCACCATCGCCGGCCACACCTTCCATAAATCCTATTCGAACGGTGGTCTTCACTATGAAGGGGATAACAATGAAGGGGAACTTGGCGAATGGGGAGCCTCTAACCCGGACCCGAATATCAAGTCCGCTTATGATAACTTCAGCGATAGCCTTGATAACAATAATTAATAAATAAAGGACCCGTGCTGCCGTTTTGACAGAATCACGGGTCCTTTATTATTAAAATCAGTATAGGCTAACTATTTACCAAACGTCCGCCCATTGAACCAGGCAAACATATCATCAACCTTACGATGGTCAACTTCACTAGTATTACTGAGCATCTGGTAGGTGACATCAGCAGTCGGGGTCAGACGGTCAGTTAGCTCAAAGCCGTTGCTACGGTAAAAGCTCAACCGGCGCTGACGCTGCTGGTTATTAGCAGCCGCCGGATCCAGCTGTTCAATATCTAAAACGATGGTTTCCCCCGGATAACGCTGACGAGTCGTCTGCAGGATCCGGCTACCATAACCCTGGGAGCGTACCTGGTCATTGACTGCCAAGTAAAGTAAGTAGTGGATCCCGTGGTGGTGGACCAGGTAAGTAAAGCCCACTAATTGCTGTTCGTCATAAAAGGCGATGAAGTCGGCCCGCCAAAAGAGACGCTTGAACATTAAGCGCCGCCAGCTCTCCTGCTCATACTTGGGAAACGCCCGGTAATACAGCTGTTTAACCTGCCGGTATTCTGGTAGTCGCGGCGTCACTGGTTGGGTTCTTAGTGTCACACTATCCCTCCTAATCTAAGGAGAGTTTAGCAAACCGGAACACGAAAAGATACCACGGAAACATAATTTGAAACTTTCTTATACTACTTAGCCGATAGGTAATGGCGAATGTTGCGCAGGCACTTGTTAAACTCTACCCACTCATTAAAGGTCATATCAACGGCGCTTACCTGGTAGCGGTCCGGTGGCGTTACTACCGCCATCGTTTTACCATTCCGGGTCAAAATTAGTTGGTCACCCTGCTGGCTAATGTCATAGTGACGGCCGTGGAGCCAGTCCTGCAAGCTTTGAAAGGTATCCGTATTCATAAAATCACCTCGTACTAATAATAGCACGGGTGGTCCAGGGCTAGTCCGTAATCCCTTTCATGAGAATCGCGAAGATTTGCGCAACGGAAAGTTCTTCTTTCAGATTACCAATACCAGTACCAATCGTAATGTAGCCATTATCGAGGTCTCCTTGAAGCATCCCCTTTTGGACACCACTCAGGCTAACCTTACTTGCCAATTGTTCAACTGGCGTGCCGTCCTTTATTGCCTTCATGAGACTATTAGTAAGTCCACCGGGTAAGGTCCGGTAATAAATTGGTACTTGGGGAATGTTAAAGAAGAGCAGGTCTTCACCAGTTGAGCGTAAAATGTATTGCTTAATCTTTTCATCCATGCGGCACTCTTTGGCAATTGTAAAGATAGAACCACAGTAAACACCTTCGGCCCCCAAATCAATTGCTGCCCGGGCGGTCCGCGCATCCGTAATCGCGCCGGCCGCTAATACCGGAATTGAAACGGCATCGGCTAACAGGGGAACAATTGAAAACATTCCCAACGACCGGAGGGGCATCGTTCCACCCTCATCGAAACCGGTAGCAACAACTACATCGGCCCCCAGTTGTTCAGCCGTTTGAGCATCTTTAACGGTCGGGGTCAGCTGGCGGAAAATGATCTTGATGTGGGCCTTTTTCAGTGCTTCAAAGTATTCCGGATAAGGGTCACCAACATAGGCGGCTGCCGGAACGTGTTCCTCGGCCATCATCTTAATCATCGGCATAGTAAATTGGTCCTTGGCCGGATCCAGTGGGATTAGGTTAATCCCAAACGGCTTATCAGTTAGCCGCTGGACCTTCCGTACTTCTTGGCGCATCCGCTCGATTGTTTCATCAACCGAGGTTGTCTTACTGGTTTGACCGGCATTCGGGCCCAGGATCCCCATTCCACCGGCTTCACCAACGGCGGCCACCAGCTTGGCATCCGTCAGCCAGGCCATCGCACCCTGAATAATTGGCTTTTCAATTCCGAGAGCTTCACATACTCGATTAGTCATAATTAACACTCCTTTTCTATAATGACAGTTACCTTGTTACCGCCTTCATTATAGTGTTAATATTAGTTATAAACTAATAGCTATTAATCAGGCCATTATAACCATTTAGTAATAATAGGGAGTGCCAGCAAATGATTAAAAACGATAAATTATTATTGATTCTCGAAACAATTCCGCATTCCAAAACACTAACTGATGTTGCTAACCGCCTATACTTCACTCAGCCGTATATCAGTAAGGTAATTCGGCAGGCCGAGCAGGAATACCAGGTGCAGCTAGTCAACCGGGCCCAGGCGCCAATTTCACTTACCCCGGCCGGGAAAAGTGTCCGCGATGGTCTCGAGCGGCTCCGTTATGATGAGCTCCAGCTAAATAAAAACGTACAAACCATTCGCCGGCGGCAGCAGCTAACGATTACCATTGCCCTGTCGACCCTACTGGAAACTAAGGCCCTGCCGAAGATTGCTGGCGAGCTCCACCGTCTATTTCCCCAGCTATCCTTTCGACTCCTAAACCAACTCCCCAACGCGACAGAAGATGACCTGCTAACCCAAAACGTCGATATTTTAGTGGGTCCCACGATTGATAGTCCCCTGTTTTACTGTCACGAAGTTAATCAAGCTGAGTTAGCCATCCTCATCCCTAAGAGCGCTCATCGGGGTGCTAACCTCACCGCACTTAAGAAAGACCAGCCAATTACCGCGGTTACCCTCCCCCGTGAATCTCTTCTCCAGCAGCGGATCAACGGCTTTTGGGAGAAGCAAGGAGTTAGCCTACGCCCAATTTGCGAGGTGCCAAATATGCGGTTAGCAATCCTAACAGCCGTCGAATTAGGGGCAATTACCGTGGCCCGGCCAGATCTTATTAAGGCGACTTTGCAAGGCCAGACTAAGGATTACCGGCTTCTGCGAATCGCCAAAGAGCAACTAATGTTTGAAAGTACCGTCTCGGTCTCCAAGGCTGCCACCCCCCTTGTTCAGCAGGTTGCCCAAAAGCTAGCCCAGATTGTTGCCAGTGCTGATTGCAACTAGCTCAAATATTTAACTATCCCCCTTATTCCGCCTACAATGGAGGTAAAGGAGGGAGTAGGCAATGAAAGCAATGTCAACGAAAGCTTTGCTAGCAACGATGAAGGGTGACCAAGTCGAAGTGGATCCCGTTAAAGACGGGGAGGACGCCTACGTCTTTAAAATCGACCATCGTCCCTTCGGCCACTTAGATAAGTACGGTAATCTCTATATGGATACCTTTGAAGAAACCATCTCACGGCCGCTTAGCCTCGGTAAGAAAACTATTACCCGGTGGATTAACTGGGCCGTCAAGGGCTTCCGGATCAACCGGCGGCGGATTGAGAAATGGCAATAATACTAATGAAGCAGGGCAAAAGTTGTTTACGACTTCGTAGTCATGCCCCTGCTAGTACAAATAGACCTCAAGTATTCGGCTTTCCGAATGCCTGAGGCTTATTTGTGTACTATGCTATTGACCTTTAACCCCTTAGTTTTAAAGGGGTTGCTTCGCTTATCCTTACATAGCCAAGTCCGACGGAAAATGGCATAATTAAGGGAAAGATAGAAAGGGGTACGAACGATTATGCAAACAGTTGTTATTACCGGCGGGACTTCCGGGATTGGTCTTGCCACCGCCGAACTTTTCCTTACACACGGTTGGAATGCCGTTATCATCGGCCGGAACGAGCAAAAGGGCCAGCAGGTTGAAAAACAATTAGCCGCAAAGTACTCGCCAAAACAAGTAGCCTTTATCCAGGCAGACATCAGTCAGGCCGCTGATGTCGAGCGGGTTAAACAGGAAACGCTGGCTAAGTTTAAGAGTGTGGATGCCCTCGTCAACAATGCTGGTATCGTTATCCACGGTGAACTGCATGAAACCAGCGAACAGGACTGGGACCAGATCTTTGCCGTTGACGTTAAGGGGACCTTCCTGGTCAGCAAGGCCTTTGTGCCCACGATGATCAAGCAAGGCCACGGTAGTATTATCAATATTTCGTCCGTCTCGGGGATGGCCGGTGACCGGGCCATGGTTGCTTATAACGCCGCAAAGGGGGCCATCATTAATATGACCCGGGCAATGGCGATTGACTATGGTAAAAACAACATTCGGGTAAACGTTGTCGCTCCCGGACCAACTAACACGCCGCTATTCCACCAGGATAAGCAGAAATTTGCCAAGAACAGTCCCCTGAACCGGATTGTCGAACCCGAAGAGGTTGCTGCGGCGATTTACTTTGTCGCCAGCCCCGCTGCTAGTGCAATTACCGGAGAAACTATTCCGGTAACAGCTGGTTTTGAAATTTCAACCGGCCAGCCAATGTAACCTTACTAATATCAAACGAATACGGGCCCGCTAAGTAACGAATGAGTCTCATCCGTCCTCAGCGGGCCTATTTTGAAACACTAAAAAAGCCTTCAGATCGGTGTTAATCGCACCTGATCCGAAGGCTTTTGAAGTTTTAATTATGCTGACTAGAGGATTCGAACCTCCGACCTCATCATTACTAATGACGTGCTCTGCCAACTGAGCTAAGTCAGCATTTAACCAACAAAAGTTAGTATAGCAGATCATGTCCCGGATTGGAAGAGGTAATTTAAATTAATTCACCAATTTTTTAGCTAACGGGGCCGTAATACCTTGATCCGGTGCCGGTACCGGTCAATTTGGCCACTATTCTGCAGCTGGGTTAACTTACGGGAAAGGGTCTCTGGTGTCGTTCCCAGGTATGAAGAGAGGTCCTTCAGCTTTAACGGTAACGTAACTACGGAACTTCCTTGCTCAACCACCAGCTGGTTTAAATAAGCCGCCAACCGCTCTTCAATATTCGGCAACCCCATCAACTGGGTTTGCCGGCGGAGGGCGTCAATGGTGGTTGCTTGGCCCGCCAAGAGCTTCAGCGCAATATCACTATGGGTTTGGATCAGGTGCGTAAAGTCGGCCCGGTCTAAAATACAGATCTCACTATCACTCGTCATTTCAACGTAACTATTACTGTTTTCTACCCCTAGCAACCAGGTTTCACCGACGTAGTCACCAACACTTAGGGCCCGTTGTACCTGCTCTTCACCCGCGGCACTTAACTGGTACAGGCGCCCCTTCCCCTGCTTAACAATTACCAGCCGGTTACTGTTGGCCGGGCTAACCACGATGGTCCCCCGTGTAACGTGCTGGTGGTGAACTAACCGCTCCACCTGGCGCTGCCGGTCGATGTTTAGCTGGTTAAAAAGCGGCACTAAGCGAACACAAAGTTCCTCTGCCATTAAATCCTCCTCCGCCAATTAGTCTTTAAAAATCATCGTCGTCTTCAGTATACAACCCCGTCCGCAAGTCATGTCCTAAGAAGCGCTGGGCCAAGGCAATTTGTCCCTTAATCCACGCTAATAGGATGCTCAACTGTGCCGCCAGTTCGGGCCAATTCTCCTTATTCGCCAACTCAATTGCCTTCGTAATGAAGAGGGTTTGGGTATCAAAGTCCTTAACCAGGGCAAATAGTTGCTCTGCGCCCGACTGGTACTTGGCGGCCCCGTCTTCTTCTAACATCGTGAATTGCTTAAACTGGTCGGTCGTGGTCGGAATGCTTTCACCGTTATTTACCAATAACCGGTTTAACAGTGCAAAGGTCGACTGTTCGTAATCAATCCATCGGTCACCATACTGTGCTAACAATAAGGTGGCTGGGCCCTGGGCAAATAGCTTGGCCTGACTAATCTTTAACGAATGAATCACGAGGTTAGCGATAATATGACCGGTCATCGCCCCGGCAGTCGGGGTATGGTGGTCAATATCACTTTGTCTTAATTCTTGTTCGTATTTTTCCGTACTCGTCATTATGATTAAAACTCCTTTGTCTCAACACCTTGCACCGCATAGCCCATCTTTTCAATATTTTTCTGAACCGTGTCAGAAGAGGTGACCGCCGGATCCAGCGTAAACTTGACCTTGCCCGCGTTAAAAAGTACCTTCACATCGGCCGTCCCTTCAACACTTTCCACACTCTTTTGAATTTTTGTTAGGCAGGACGGACAGGTTAACCCACCGAGTTTCATCATTACTTTTTCCATTTTCAACACTTCCTTACATAATTTATTCTATGCTGGCCGGTCGGTTAAAAAATTGACGATGGTCAACTTTAGGTGAATATTTAATCAGCCGCATGCTATTTAAAATGACGATCAAAATACTTAGCTCGTGAATCAGCATCCCCGACGCCATCTCAATATCGCCCACGAACAGGCCGACAAATAACAGGAGAACCGTTAACAGGGCAATTGCAATGTTCTCGTTCATATTCCGGATCGTTTGCTTGGCCAGCTGAAAGCTGGTCATCAGGTTAGCCAGGTCGGACTTTACCAGCACCAGGTCGGCGACATCCATGGCAACGTCGGTACCTGACCCTATCGCTACCGCTACGTTAGCCGCCGACAGGGCCGGACTATCATTGATCCCGTCGCCAACAAAGGCCACCCGGTGCCCCCGTTGACGTTCTCTTTCAACAAACGCGGCCTTCTCCTGGGGTAGCATTGCGGCGTGAACCTCATCTAACGGCAAAGCTGCAGCAATTTTCTTCGCCGTACCCACGTTATCGCCAGTCAACATCACCAGCCGCTTTACACCTAGTCGCTTCAATTGTTGTAAGGCGATAGCCGTTTGCGGCCGGAGTTGGTCCTTAATCGCAAAGATAGCTAGCTCACGGTGGTCGGCGCTGGCAAAAATTACGGTTGAGTTGCCTTCACTAGCAAGCCGGGCCACTGCCTGATCAAGTTGTTTACTATCAACCATTTCACTAATAAGTTGTTGGTTACCAAGCAGGTATTCCTGGCCTCCCAGCCGGGCACGGACTCCCTGCCCCTTCACCGTCTCAACCTTATCCGGAATTAACTGCCGCTTGGTTGCTAGGCCGGTAATTGCCTGAGCTAACGGGTGGTCAGACTGGTTTTCAATCGCTACCGCCTGGTCAATAATCATCTGCCGATCTCCTTTGAAGACCAGTAATTTCTCAACCGTTGGCTTACCCTGGGTCAGGGTTCCGGTCTTATCAAAGGCCACTGTATCAACGTGTTGCAAGCGGTCCATCACATCCGACCCCTTAAACAGGATCCCGCGGCGGGCACCATTACCAATTCCCGCAACCGTTGAAGCGGGAACCCCGATGACTAGGGCCCCGGGACAGCCCAGTACCATTACGGTAATCGCCAACCGAAAGTCCCGGGTGATCATCCCGACAAGCACTGCCACCACTAGGACCAAGGGGGTGTAATACTTAGCAAAACGGTCGATAAAACGTTGGGTCTTCGTCTGCGAATCTTGGGCCTCCTCGACTAGCTCAATAATCTGGCCAAAAGTCGTATCGTCCCCCGTCGCGGTTGTTTCTACTGTCACCGTTCCATTTTCCAAGACGGTCCCAGCAAAGACTTCGGCACCCCTTTGCTTGGTAACCAGGCGGGACTCCCCGGTAATACTGGCCTCGTTGACTAGGGCCGACCCCGTAACGACTTTGCCATCCACGGGTACCTGGGAGCCGGTTTTAATCAGGACCCGGGTACCGGTTTCCAAAAAGTCAACGTCCTCGACGCTCGTGGTCCCATCATCATTCACCACTAGGGCCGTCTGCGGGGCCATGTCAGCTAGTTGCTGAACGGCCGAACGGGTTTTCTGTAGGGTTACATCCTCTAAAACCTCCCCCAGCATAAATAACCAGGTTACGATTGCAGCCTCATTGTATTCGCCGATAATGAAGGCCCCAATCACGGCAATGCTAACGAGAACATCGATCGAAATTAGACGTACCTGTAAAGACGAAATTGCCGTCAATAAAATCGGTACCAACCCAATAATGCCGGCCAGCGCCATAACAAGCTGGTAGGCCAACAGGCTGTGGCCGCCAAACCGGGCCGCCTCTGCTACCAACAGTAAAAGCGTCGTCAAGGCCACAATCGGTCGCCGGTATTTTGTAAAAAATTGTTGAATTCTAACCATCTGCAGCTCCTCCTTCACCATCTCAGTATAGGGAAGAACCACCGTTACTAACTTGACCGTGATCAAGTTTCTAAAAAATTAGCAGACTGCTATATAGTTAAAAAGTCAACGGCGCGGTACACAAATGGCCTCAAACATTCAGGAAAACCGAATGTTTGAGGCCGATTAATGTTGCGGGGACAATACCCTTAATAATTTATTTAGTGTAGTCGACATCCTTCGTTTCCTTGGTCAGTAACCAGGAAACCACCGCCAGCACTGAGAGTGCCAACATGTAGTAGCCAGCCGAGTGCAGGCCATAATTGGCGATCAACCAGGTCGTCACTGTCGGCGCTACTGCCGCCCCCACTACTGCTGCCAGGTTATAGGTGATCCCGGCGCCAGAATAACGAACCTTGGTTGGGAAGAGTTCTGGCAAGACTGCTCCCACTGGGCCGTAAAGGGTTCCCATCACTAAGAAGCCTAACCCCAAGAAGAGTAAAACACCGACCAAGTTATGCCGTCCGCTAAGGAAATATGGGAAGACCAAGGAGAAGACCACAAGTGCTACCGAAGCGGTTAACAGAACCTTTTTACGGCCAATCCGGTCAGCCAACACCGACGTCAGCATGATCAGAACAGCAAATTCAACGATCGCCCCCATCAGTAGTAATAAGAATTCGGCAGAGCTAAAGCCCAGCGCCGTTGTCGCATATGATAATGACCAGGTGGTTAGGGTAAAGAACAGTGCATAGGTTGCCCCCATGATGAAGGTTCCCTTCAAGATTTCACGCCAGTTAGACTTAAATACTTCGCGTAACGGTGAAGAAGTTGTGTTGTCTCGTTCCTGGGCCAGCCTAAACAGTGGCGTTTCTTGCAAACGGCGGCGAACATAGAGGCCGATTACCACCAGGACCGCTGACGACCAGAAAGGAACCCGCCAGCCAAAGTTCATCATTTGGGCCGGCGTTAATACCCGCTCCAAGAAGAAGAACAGGCCATTACATAAGAAGAAGCCGATCGGTGCCCCGACTTCCGGAAAGGCACCATACAAGGCCCGCTTCCCGGCCGGAGCATTTTCCGTGGCTACCAGTACGGCTCCAGACCACTCACCGCCAAGACCGATTCCCTGGATAAACCGGCAAAGGCACAGTAATAGGGCACCCCAAACACCAACGGTCTGGTAACTAGGGATAAAGCCAATGGCGACAGTGGCCACACCCATTACCAGGAGTGAGACTACCAGGGTTTTCTTCCGTCCTAGTCGATCACCATAGTGACCAAAGAGGAACGAACCAACTGGCCGGGCCACAAAGGCTACTCCAAAGGTTAATAGACTGAGCAGGGTTGCTAATAACGGTGTCATTTGGGGAAAGAAGACCTTAGGGAAATAAGCAGCCGACGCGGTCCCGTAAGCGTAAAAGTCGAAGAATTCAATTGCCGTTCCCATCATCGATGCTAAGATCACGGTCCTAACCGGGTCCCGTTTGACATTCAGCTTACTGGTCGGGGTGCTAGTTACTGTACTATCCATAATTTATACCTCTCAATTTCTTTTATTTACTGTTGATCATCACGATTGCTGGTTATAATTTCACTTTCCAATTTCCCCACATCCTTCCAAATAAAAAAGGCCGGCTAACTGTTGAACAGTCAGCCGGCCGACAGAAATGTCTTTACCACTGCACTGTCCACATCCCCATCACGGTGATGCGAACAGCATTAAATTATCCGCATCACCTAGCTAATGATCCGAATAATAATAATCGTAACTTGTGCATTTGTGGTAAAAAGCATTTAACTGTCCTCCGTTTTTCTTGATGGTTAGTATCATATCATGATGAAAATTAGAAAACAATAGTAAAATCACAGTAAATTTTAATTTTATGGCTAAGCAGGTTTACTAGAATTTTGTCCAGGGCTAGTTTAAGATTAGCTAAGAATAGGTGTCGCATAACTTCTCCAAAGGCAGGTTAGTGAAATGATCCATAACATCCATACCGTCTCGAACTACATTGAAGAAATTGAAAAATTAATTAACAATAAGGAACACAACTACTACTTCCGGGGGCAAGATGATGCCTTCTCCAATACCCTCCCGGCGATCTTTCGAAGTCGCAAATTATTAGATAACGAGGATAACCTGTTTAATGACTTCCTAATGACCGACCCCCAGCTATTTGAAAAGTGCCGGACTAATTTTGAACGGATGGCGCTGATGGAACACTACCACCTGCCAACCCGCTTACTGGACGTCAGCACTAATCCCCTGATCGCCCTCTTCTTTGCCGTTAAGGGCGGTCAAGGGAATGGCGAGGTCTACGTCTATAAGGATCAGCCCAACCGCGACAAATTGGCCAAAATGCTTAACCAGCGCGGCTGGCATAACTTAATTGCCGAATATAACTTCAAGAGCGGCCTCACCAACCATAACTACTTCAAGAAAAATGCCTTTAGTAACGAGATGCAGCTGGAATCATCCCTCGCCCGCCAGTCAATGGCCGACAAGAGTTCCTTCTTCCAGACCGTCAAGAACTTTTACCAGTTAGACAATAGCTACATCGCCCAGCAGCACCGTCTGTGGAGTAATGACTACCTTAACTACTTCGATGAGGAAGACTCCAACTACTTTGCGGAATTCAAACACGATTTACAGACACTCCCCTTCCTACGGCTATTTGAAGAGGCTAAGCGGGATATCCCGAGCTTTGCCAATAAGCTGAACCCGCTCGAATTAATCGTCCCGAAGATTGTGACGATTAAACGGATGAGCCGGCGGATGGAAAACCAGCAGGGGCTCTTCCTCTTCGTCCCCTTTATTGGTGACGAATATGACCAATCCGTCGAGATCGACTATGAGGAAGTTGAACGCCGGGCGCAACTGGCAATCGATATCCTTAGCCTCTATAACCCTGACAATCCCAATGAAAAGGAAAAGTACATCATCCCCGCCCAGTACAAGCGGCCAATCTTAGACGAGTTAGCTAAGCTGGGGATCGACTATAGCTTCATCTACCCCGAAGATCATGCTAAGAAGGCGGAAATGATTAAGGATAAGTACCTGGGCCTATAGATTTGCCCCCTGGGTTAAGCAAAGGTACCTTACAGCGACGACTCTGAGCAAACCAGTTTTCAACAATAGCTCAGTAACACCCGCGAAACACTTACCAGAAAGCTACCAACACCTAGCTGTCCGTAGACGAGATTACTTTTTTGCTAGGCTACTATCCTTTATCCGGGCCTTCAGCATTTGGACCGGTCAAGGAGTTAACGAGTACCGCCAGGATCACTCCAACAAATAAGAGCTATTAACGATGATCACAAAGGTCACAACGTTAATAGCTCTTTATTTTATTAGTCAATTTTAGCAACCAGTTTACCAACTACCTGGTGATCCTTAATCGCCTGTAAGCCATTCTTAAGCTGGTCAAATGAAATCACCTTTTCAATCAATGGTGCGACTTTTCCCGTAGCTACTAATTGTAGTAGTTCCGCGTTCATCCGGCCTAAGTCAGCCTTCTGAGCCAGATTATTGCTGAGGTGAGCGCCACCGAGATTAACAACCTCCAGGCTAAGTCCCCGGTTAAACATCTCCGCTGCATCGATATCTGGAACGTCAACGATGGTCACGAGCGTACCATTATAAGTCAGGCGAGTCAGGTCTTTTTGAGCTTCCGCCTTTCCTACCGTATCGATAATCAGGTCAACGCCCCGACCATTCGTCAGTTCATCCAGGCGGGCACTGACGTCCTCACGCTGGTAATCGATAATTGCTGCCGGATGTAGTTTCCGGACGTATTCAATCTTACCAGTTGATACCGTTGTGAAAACTTGGAGACCGTGTAGCTTAGCCAACTGAATGGCAATACTGCCAACCCCACCGGCACCAGCATGCACCAATATAGTGTGTACATTTTTAAGATTAGGCTTACGCTCGACTGCAGTATAGGCAGTAAGGCCCCCACAAAGTAGACTGGCAGCAGTTTCATAACTAACATTTTCTGGGAGCCGGGCTAACTGATAAGTCGGGACTGCTACATATTCCGCAAAGCAGCCATTCTTTGTCAGGTCACCGTGACCCGAGACCCGTTCACCAACCTGCCAACCGGTAACACCATCCCCAATTGCCACGATTTCTCCGGCCACGTCTAAGCCCAGCGTATGAGGATATTGCCAAGTAGGGACCCCACCTTCGACTACCTTGTAGTCAACGGGGTTTAGTCCAACAGCATGCACTCTAAGCAGGACCTGACCCGTAGTTGGTTTGGGTATCTTAACATCAGCAATTTTCAGGTTAGCAATTGTTTTATCATTTGGTGTCGCAACTACTAGGGCTTTCATGAGTAACACTCCTTTATCCTTCACTAATCCAACCGTAGAATCGGTAGGTCAGCTACTTGATCTTCAATTTGTTTTGTTTGTTTTTTCGTGAAGTCGTCAAGTATTGATAGAGCCAGCATGATATCCATTGGGTCTAAGCGGGCGGCTTTAATATTCTTAACCATCTTGGGCGACAGGCGTTTTCTTTTTCGCAGCGGCTCAATTATTGAGCCCAGCTGACGGGCCTCATTAGGGGTATGACCGCGGTTAATCCACAAGCGGTTGTTATTTAATAGGTCAAAGAGCGCCGAGAGCCACTTTTCAACCTTTTCCTGGCTCGGGCAAACGTATCCCGCGTCACTCATCTCCTCATTAAGGTCATGCAAAAGGTCCGTCTCCTTTTGCAAGAAGTACTTATTCTGCCGCTGCCAGGCAATATTGCTCCACCCTACCAACTGGTCTTGCGGGACCCCCACAAACTTATGCAGAGCCGTTTGGTACTTTTTCAACCGCCCCGTATCCGCAAAGTAAGCCGGATCCTGGTACTTTAACAATTCATTCTTAGCGGGCAGGTAATAGGGAATCCCGATCTGACGGGATAGTAGGTTTTCCTCCACCCGCTGATCGTAGACCGTCGGGTGGATAATTGATGGCACTTCCATAACATCGCTAACCACAAAGTCATCCCGCTGCCGGTTGAAATGTTTCTCAAACCAATCGATCAGCTGGCCGGGAACCAATTCGACATCCGGGTTTTGCTGAGCCATGATTCGGTATAGCTGGTCGCAACTGATTAGGCCGTACAAGTTGGCACAAGCGGCCCCATAGCTTTTCAGCAGTTCTTCAGCCTCTCGTGGTAGGCTAGTGTGGTAATTATTAACAAACGACATCACCTCGTTTAGTTCCTTGTTCGGATCACCATCTTGAAGTTCTGCAGCCAGTCTTTCCTTAATCCTTAACCATTCATCCCCTCCAATTAGGCGTTGATCCGCCAAAAATCGGTAAAACTTTTTTAACGCCGTTTTAGTTTGGAGCATCTCACTAAATGAATAGCCGTCATAAAGTGCTGCTTCCAGGTCCAGGGCATCAGCACTAAAAATGGTTTCCAACGTTTCACTCAAATAATTGAGGTAGCGCGTGAGGCGGTCACGGTGGCGGCGGATGGTTTTAGGACTAAGTTGAGAACGGTTAGCATCAACAAAGGCAGCAATCAGGGCATCACTTTGCTGCTGAATTTTATTAATTTGTGTGTTGAATGGGGGACTAGCTAATAGCTCATCGCTGTGCTCACTAATGTAACGTAACTGCTGGATAGCATTTTGCAGTTTTAATTTTTGAGCCGGACTTTGCGTAGCAGTTGGGGTGGGCTTTTGCCAGGTAGGAAGGTTGGCAAAGGTCGTGGCCGAATAATCCGCCCCCTGTATGCCTAGTAGTGCCCTTATCATTTGCGGCATTGAGCTTCCTACCAACGACTTGGCCCAACTCATCTTGGTGGTCAACTTACCGACAATTGAACGGTCCACCGTCTTATTAATTTGCCATTGACCAGCCCGCTGCAGGTATTGGTTAACTTGCTGGTGGGTCATCCCCAGCTGACGAAATTGCCGCGTTAACTGCTCTTCAAAACTTTTTTGCAGGTGCGGATAATCTGCGGCGGTTACGTTAGGAACAACGATAAACAGTCCACTGGCATCATTGATAAAGCCCACTACCCGCCGGTGTTGGCTAGTAAAGTACGATGCATGCCAAGAATAAAGTGGATTAGCACGAGCCAGCGCCTTCGCCGTATCAGGATCGTCAACTGATGGGTAACTACGAAACATTGGCCGTGCTTTTTGGGTAACGTTAATGTACATTGGCGACCTCCTTAAGTTGAAATCGTTTTTTAACTTAAGCACATTATACTGCTTTATCCGTGACCCATCGCTAATTCGCAAATTCAATAAAATAGGCCTCAAGTATTCGAGCTTTTCTGAATACTTGAGGCCCCGTTGGTTTTTGACCTTTATAACAGACTGAAGTTTTAGTCATTTACTAAAACAATCCGCCCAGTCTTATGGCTGCCTTGCAAATCCGCATAAGCCTTTTGGTAATCAGCTAGGGGGTAGGTTGCGGCAATTGGTGGCACGAGTGAGCCATCATTTACCCCGCTCAAAATAAAGCGCTTAGCAGCGGTCAGTTTAACCTGGTTAGTGATAACTTCATTAACCGTGAACGCCTTAATGGTCAGTGCTTTCGGCATCATTTCATTAAGTGGCAATTTGGCAGCTAACCCACCCATGACGCCGTAGGTAATAATGCGGCCATCCTGGGCACTGACCTGCGCCGCGGTGCTAACAAACTGACCGGCAAGCGCGTCAAACACCACGTCAACACCATGACCACCAGTAACCGTGTTGACATATTGGACTAGTGCACCGTCATCGGAGCTGTTCGCCGCGTACTTCATCCCCAGGGTACGCAACTCCTTAACACCCTCATCAGATCGGGAAAGGCCAATCGGGTAGGCACCAATTCGCCGCGCAATTTGCGTGGCCGCCTGCCCCACCATTGAAGTAGCGGCCGGGATAAGCACATACTCACCGGCCTTTAGGTGACCATCCGCGATAATGGTGTAGGCCGTGAGGTACGGTAACCACAGTGCCGCTTCTTGTGCCCAGGTTAGCTGGGGACTCTTCGCAACCAGCCGGTCCGCCAGTGCTAATGCCTCGGTTCCTTCAGTCCCATACTGGGCAACATCGTACGGGCCAATAATACCGACTTCCTTACCCAGCCACTTTTTATCAACATCGGGGCCCACCGCAGTTACTATTCCGGCGCCTTCGTAACCAAGCTGTGATAACTCCTGGGCCTGCTCACCCTCACCGGCATAGACCGTACCGTTAATCAAACGCATCTGGTCACGGTTTAACGCACTGGCCTCAATTTCTACCTTGACCTCGTTAAAGCCTGGTTGGCGGAGCGTTACTTCATCTAATTGAAGGTTTGCCAGTCCCTGACTGTGTAAACGTAAAACTTTTGTCATATCATTACCTTCCTTCCAAGTCGGTTTTCATTATTTGCCAAGTTTCATTTAGTAATTCTTTAGTCGCTGGCTGGTTGAGCTTCCCGGCCAACTCTTCTAAGTATTGGAAGCACTGGTTAACTTCCTTGGTCGCCTGTTCACCGTCGGGTAAGAGAAACATCTGCTTTTGGCGACCACTATTGGGGTCCTGCCGCCGAATTACCAGGTTTAAAGATTCGAGTTTAACAATCGCATTGGTTAATGACCCGGCTGGCCGGTTTAAGAAGTCGGCGACCTCCTTTTGTTTAGTCCCCGGGTGCTGACTAACATAATAAAGAATTCGCGCATAATCCATCGTTAAGTGGTACTTTTTCAGTGCTCGGTCAATGTAGTGGGCTTCCAGTTGGCCAATCTGGTAAATTAGCTCCGCTGCGCCACGGTCTTTATTTTCACAATGATCCATAATTTTTACCCCACCATTTATCGGTGAAGATCCCATCCTCACTTTCCAAAGAATGTTTTACCTAAAAGTGTTTTAAATAGTAAAACATATCAAATAGGCATTGTCAATCTAATTTTAAAATAAAAAATCACTGATATCCCAGCAGTGTTACTGAGGCATCAGTGATAGTAGGTGTTTAAAACCGGTGTCAGTTAAAAGGGCTTAATTAATATCCAACGATTTTTTTAAGGATAACTATCACTAAAACAACCTTGACGAGACTAATTCGACGATCCTTTATCCTTAAGTGAGGCACCACTGGTGGCATCCGGGGTTTCTCCATTGTCAATTTCCGAATAGTCAAAATCATCGGTAATTACTGCACCGTTCTGATAATGTTTACCGTGTCGCTCTTCAAGTGGCAGTCCCAGAGCAACCGACCATTCCTTAGTTGGGTGGTGAACACGGCCAGTAATCCGCTTAACCTTAATCGCCCACGTCGGCACTCCCTTAACACTATCCGCCGACAGTGCAACTGGAATTGTATTAACGTAATGGTGGATGATCGTACGGAGCGCAAATAGTTTCTCTTGTGGAGCGGTTAATTGACGTGGTACACCACTGCCAATCACGCTCATAAAGGATGGGCCGAAGTCCCCCGGCCGGGGTGGTGTATAAATCAAATTTTCGTGGCCGTGGTCAGACTCAAACCCAATCACTTTGCCCTCATTTAACGCGGCAGCTTTCTCGCCGTCACCTGTTCCATGAATATAAAGGGTGTATTGACCATCAGGGCCTTCCTGATAGCCATAGTGGACCGGGACAACATAACTTCCGTGTTCATTGGCTAATCCTAAATGTAAAATTTGGCACTGGTCAAGGATCCACGAAATCTTAGCATGATCGGTAATAATATCCTTCCGCATAATTTTCCCTCCTTGATAAATAAGGTACTCTTACTCGTAACACAACTATCATATAACGGTCAAACCTGTATAAAGGTTCGGGAGCAATATCCATCAGTGAGAAACCGCTACCAACGAACGACGATTACTATAAAGTATCTTTGTAAAATTCTTCTAACCAAAGACTTACTTCCGCAGCCAGCCAAAGAGGCCCCGCTTCTTTTGGTTTTGCTGGGTGGCCTCCGTCAGCTTGGTGATCGCTTCCGTCAACCGCGCTTGGTTATCCTGTTGGCGGGCCGTTTGGGCGGCCTGGCTACTCTCGTACCGCTGTCGTAGGGTATCGCTATTCAGCCACTTATCAAAGTTGGCCACGTCCACAATAAAGCCCGTGCTCGTGTACTGGTAGCTAATGTGGTATTTCCGCGGCAGGTATTGGAAGTAACGGTGCATCATCATCGACCCGTTATTCTTGGAAGTATTATCCGAAACCTTGTTGAACAGTTGCTTATTAATTTGTGCGCAGAGCCGTCCTTCCTGTTTGATAAAGGCAATGTCAGTGCCAACCTGGGCCTGGTTAACGAGCATGGTCCAGTCATTACGGCCGACAAACAAGGAATAGTCATAGTTATCCGCAAAGTAGTCGGCCACCTGGTCGTACATGTCAAACTGGTCCAGCGCCTGTTTAAGGACGTGCTTAATAGGATATAAAAAGTCCTTTTCAATCCGTCCCTCGTCTTCCGCCGAAACAGCGCCGAAGAACTTTGCCAGTTCAACCTGGCAGTAGAGGAAAAGTTGGTCATTGGCCCGGGACAGCAGGTCGTTTAAGACCGCCTCACGTTCATCATCTTCCCCGCTAAAAGTAGACTCAAAGCTCAGGTACCACAGGCGCCGCATCATTTCCGGCTTAATTGAGAACTGTGACTGGCTGTCCCCCTCCTGCCGGTTCATCGTGAAGATAAAGGACGGTAGTGGCCGGGTAAGGTTGCGTCCGTTAGAAACATCCTTGATGAACTTGTCAAAGTAGTTCCGGGTCGTCAGGTTCGGACTAACATCATCAATCATCATCGGGCTGACCGGTCCTTCCGAGTACATGTAGTTTTCAAGGACCGTTGTCATCGTCATGTTTGTGTTCGCCTTTCCAAGTGCGTAACTCCGCGGGTCAAACACACCGGCATCCAGGAAGTTCCTACTCCCCGTAAGTTTGGCCGCCAGCCGTTTCCCCAGCGTCGACTTCCCCGTCCGTCCTTGACCAATTAGGGCAATCCCTAGTGGGACGTCTTCCCGGGACTTACTGCTGGTGGAATACTCGTACATGTTACGAACTTGCCAGAGCCACGGTGCTTCGAAGAGGTAACAAATAAAGTCGCAGGCCTGCCAGCCTTCACCGACCTCCTTGTAATTATCGTATTCGTGAACAATGTCGGCAAACAGCTGCAGTTCCCTTTGGAGGTCATCCCCAGTGAGGTCCGACGTAATTAGCGACAGGTCAACATTATCCCCAATTCGTGGCGCCTCGTATAGTTGCCCCCGGTTCCAGTAAATAACCGGTTTGGGGAAGAGGTCCTCTTCCCGGGTGATCTTATCACCATCAGCTTGAGCGGCCGTCTCGCGTTTAACAACTTGGGTCAGACTATAAAGTTCGTGACCGACCTGATCGAGGTTACGCTTTTTATAGCCACCGGGGCCGAATAACTTAACCGTTTGGGCAACGCTGACCTTGTCCGCGGCCGATAACGTCTTGAGCTGGTCGTCAGACTGGTACTTCGCACGGAACTTCTTTACCTCGGCTGGTGGAATTACTACCGCGTCACTGCCATCATCCTTGCTTTTGATTAAGTTGACCGTATCAGTATAAACGTTAACCGCCAGCTGATCTGCGTTCTTGGCCTTCATAAACCCGGCCAGCTGCTTAGCGTTGATAAAGTCAGTGGCGCGGTCCCGGTTGGCGGCCAACAGCTGCCGGTAGCACTGGTACATCGGCATGGCCTTGGCACCGTAATCAGCGACCAGTTGCTCAACGTTCCGGTTCAGTGCCTGCTTGGTCAGATTCATCGAGCCCGTCAACGCTAAAAAGCTATTCTCATTGGTAATAAGGTAGGCCTTGGTATGGATTAATTCCTGCTTTGTGAAGAACAGTCGTAGGCTACTATCTAAAACCCGCTTAGTAAACTCACTTTCCGGGTGTTCGTAACCGTACTGGGCAACCGCCGTCCGGTCAGTCAGCTGGCGCATCCGTTTACCGACTGAATCGGCACCGTTATCCGTCAACCCCAGAATTAAGGTTACCTTGGCAAAGCGGGGCAGTAGCTCCTCTTCAATAAACTTAATTGACGAAACAAACGAAACGCCACTAAATTCGGTTGGCCCCGTAATGTGGTGATCAACGAATTCCCAAAAATCGGCGTCGGTCACAAGAGCCTGCTGCTGGTAGTCTAATATTTCTAACATTTCCTTATCCTCACTTAACGGTAACGTCTTCCCTATCTCCTATATTTTAATATAAGACTACGCCAGATTAAATAATTGCCGTGAGTTGTTGCTTTCAGCAGCTCACGGCAATTATTATTATCGATATTTAGGATTATGCGGATCAAAGCCGGTCTTGTCCTGATCAGTAATTGGCCGGATAACCTTCGCTGGTGAGCCCGCCGCGATGACGTTAGCTGGGATATCATGCGTTACGACGCTCCCTGCACCAATAATCGTATTATCACCAATTGTTACTCCCGGTGTTACCGAAACATTAGCGCCTAACCAGCAGTGGTTGCCGACCTTAATTGGCTTAGCGACGCAGCCACCTAGTTGTCGCTCCCGGGCGTCGAAGAGGTGGTTGCTAGTATACAGGCCCACCTTGGGACCGAACAAAACATCATCGCCAATCGTGACCGGGGCACCATCTAGGATCGTGCAGTCATAGTTGGCATAAAAATTATCACCCACGTGAATGTTCTGGCCAAATTCACAGCGGAAATTAGGGTTCACGAAGGGGGCCTGGCCAGCACTCCCGAAGAGTTGGCGAACCAGTTTCTTCTTTCGGCCGGAATCATCTTCTGCATTAAGTGCATTCGCCTTTAAAGTGGCCTGGTCACGGGCCTGAACCAATAAGGGGTCCAGGTCATTGTAGGGCTTGCCAGTCGCCATGTAGGCAAACTTTTCTGCTAACGTCATTAAAAATCACTCCTCAATATTTAACTGACCGCGCGAATAAAGAACTGCCTTCCCCGCAAGGGTGGTTTCTTTTCCACGGTAGTCACAGTACAAGATGCCACCACGCTGGGAAGCCTGGTAGGCAACTAAGTGCTTTTTCCCCAGCTTTTGAGCCCAGTAGGGGATGATGTGGCAGTGGCCACTACCGCAAACGGGGTCTTCCGCCACTGCCAGCTTGGGGGCAAATGACCGGGAAACACAGTCAAAGTCTCTGCCCCGGGCAGTCGCGTGCTGGAGGAGGCCGTCTAGTTGGGCTAACTTCTCCTGGTCAGGATTCATGTTTTTGACGGTTGCGGCACTGTCAAAGATGCAGAGAAGGTCCCGTCCCAGGTAGGCCGCCCGGGGTTGAGCCCCAAACGCGGCGGTCATTTCAGGAGTCACCGGCACTTGTTTTAGGTCGTAGGACGGGAAGTTCATTTGGTATAAGTCCCCGTCCTTGGTAACGGTCAGGTCACCACTCATGGTGGTCGTAAAGGTAATCGTAGCCGTCTTTGCCGAGGCGGCCGTTTGAAAGATTACAAATGCGGTGGCAAGGGTGGCGTGGCCACACAGGTCAATCTCGCCACCCGGCGTAAACCACCGTAGTAAGTAGTGGGCCGGTGTTTGGCGAATTGCAAAGGCGGTTTCGGAAAACCGGTTTTCCTTGGCAATATTTTTCATCGTCGTTTCACTAGGCCAGTGGTCAACAAAGCAAATAGCGGCCGGATTACCCTTAAATAGTTGGTCGGTAAAGGCATCCGCAATGTACATTTTAATCATTAGAATCATCCCCTGGTTAATTTCAGTTGCTCCTATTATAGTTAGCCAGTCTATATTAGTGAAACGAATAATTTTAATAGTAAGATTAATAAAATTAATGTTAGGGTAGCCGATCCTTCATTGCCTGAATCTCATCAACGAAGTACTGGCACGCCAGCGACAGCTCCTGGCGATTTAAGAACGCCACCCCGATTTCACGGGTAATTCGTGGTGCTAACGGTCGGCGGACAAACTTAAAGGGCATCCGTAAAAGGACCAGGTTGGCCAGAATACTAATCCCCAGTCCGGCCTCCACCATGGTCATAATTGCGTAGTCATCATGAATCCGGTACTCAATCCGCGGCCGGATTCCGGCGGCAGTAAAGGCATTTAACGGTTCACTATAGGTTCCCTCTTCCAGCAAAATAATCGGCTCATCAGCCAAGCACTCAATTGGCAGCGGCTGACCCGGCTTAGCGGCTAGCGGGTGGTCGACCGGTAAAATCGCCTGCATCTCGCCTTCCTTGATCGGAATCACGTCCAGGCCGGCAGTCATTGCGGGAGTCGTAAAGCCGATATCAATCGTACCGTTTTTGATCCATTCCGCAATTGAGTTGTAGTCCCCCTGGTACATCACAAACTCCACGTCCGGGTACTTTTGCTTAAAGGCCTTTATCAGCAGGGGGAGCCAGTGGCAAGTAATACTCGAAATGGTCCCAATCCGGATCACGTCCTTGTTTAGGCCCTTAATCTCATTTGCCTTGGCCTCAACCCGCTGGAACTGGTGGATGCTTTTCACTATTACCGGGTAAATTTTGCGTCCCTCAGCGGTTAAGTGGATTCCGTGGTGGGAGCGGATGAGGAGTCGAATTCCTAATTTAACTTCTAGGGCCGCAATCATCTGGCTGATTGAGGACTGGGTATAGCCTAACTCGGCCGCTGCCTTAGTAAAGCTGCCGGTTTCGACCACCTTTTGAAAGGCAATGTAATGGTTCAAGATGATTCCTCCTTCATTAACAGTAGCTGGTAACTCTTAATCGAAAATAGCTAATAAATTACACTTATCGGTGAATGTGCATATAATATACTTGAAGCGGGGGTAAAGTTTCCTAAGCTGGAATATTCATTGGCATACCAAGTTAGATCTTACAAACTTATTTATTTTGCACTAGCCAGTCTTTACTTGGTTACCCTTTACCTTAACGCTAACGGACTTATAAGCTCGGCAGACTGCCGTTAGCTTACGTTAACCCCACCTTCGTCTATGTGGATAATGACTCAAGCAGCCATTGTGGAAGTCACTTAGGCCTCTTTTCTCATAAACCATGAGCTGACGCTAGTTGATAGCACGCTGTCGAAACTGGTAAGCGTTGATCAGCGCAAATTGAGGAGATGTTATGAGATGAGTGCTGAACATCAAGCCACTACAGATAAAGATGAAATCAACCAAGTCGCTTTACTTAAAGATACTAACTCAATTTACCACGAGTTGAATAGCTCAGCTACGGGTTTGACCAAGCAGGATGTTCAATCACGGCAGGCGAAGTACGGGAAGAACATCTTACAAAAGTCGAAAACGGTCCCGCTGTGGCGGCGCTTTTTGAGTAACTTTACTAGCACCATGGCCTGGCTACTATGGGTTGCCGGTATCATTGCCTTTGCGGCTAAACTAGCAGAACTAGGGATCGCCATCTGGTCGGTTAATATCATCAACGGCTGCTTCAGTTTCTGGCAAGAATACCAGGCCAACAAGGCTACCGAGGCGCTAAACAAGATGATGCCTTCATATAGCCGTGTAATCCGTAATGGTAAAGAAGAGAAGGTCCTCTCAACCGACCTAGTTCCCGGTGATCTTGTCCTGGTTGAAGAAGGTGATGACGTCCCCGCCGATATCCGGGTTCTCACATCCACCAGCCTTCAAGTCAACCAATCTTCTTTAACCGGGGAGGTCAACCCGGTCAACAAGAATTCCCGGCCGGTTAAGGTGATTAACGGTAATCACTACGAACTCAACAATATCATTTGTTCAGGAACATCCGTGGTCAAGGGTGATGCCAAGGGTGTGGTAGTCAAAACCGGGATGGCTACTGACTTCGGTCAAATTGCTACGCTAACGCAAAACGTCAAGGAAGAAAGTAGTCCCCTGCAAAAGGAACTGGGCGTTTTGACGAAGCAGCTATCGATCCTAGCCGTTTCCATTAGTGTCGTCTTCTTCATCATCGCCACCTTCTTTGTCCACTATCCCTTGGTAAAGTCCTTTATCTTTGCCCTGGGGATGATTGTGGCCTTTATCCCTGAAGGACTTCTGCCTACCGTCACCCTATCACTTGCCGGTGCGGTTCAGCGGATGGCAAAGAAAAATGCCCTCGTTAAGCGGCTATCAAGTGTCGAAACACTAGGTTCAGCCTCCGTGATCTGTTCCGATAAAACCGGGACGCTCACCCAAAACCAGATGACCGTTACCCACCTATGGACCTTAAACCACAGTTATGAGGTTACCGGACAGGGTTACCAGGCCCAAGGGAACATTCACATTGGGCCCAGTATCATCGACCCGCAACAGGACTCAACGCTCCGTGAACTATTACGCAATGGTCTGCTAGCGGATAACGCTCGGATCGTCCCACCTGATGACCAACACAAGCGTTACACCATCCTTGGTGACCCGACGGAAGCCTGTCTCGAAGTAGTTGCTAAAAAAGGCGGCCTCGATCCGCAGGCTGAACGAAAGGCAACACCCCGAATCAAAGAATTACCCTTTGATTCCGACCGTAAGATGATGACGGTCATCCTAAAGCCTGATGACCAGCACCAGTTTAACGTCGCTACCAAGGGTGCCCCTAACCGGGTGGTTGACCAATGCAGTAGTTGCCTGATCAACGGGAAAGTCGTACCACTAAGTGCCACCTTAAAGGATAAGATCATGGCTGCTAATGATGGTTACGCCCGGCGGGGCCTCCGGGTACTTGCCGTTGCTGGGCGCCGGCTACCGGATGAGATGAATAACAACCTGGATTCCGCAACCATCGCCACCGTTGAAAAGGATTTGACCTTTATCGGTCTTTCGGTAATGGTTGATCCGCCACGGCCAGAGGTTCGTAAGGCCGCCGAGGTCTGTCGCCGGGCGCATATTAAGATCATCATGATTACTGGTGACTACAGTCTGACGGCCAAGAGTATTGCCCAAAATATCGGGATTGTCGACCCTAATAAACCATTAACGGTGGTTACCGGTGCGGACCTCAAGCAGATGAGTGATGACGAGTTAAAGAAGAAACTAAGGGGCGAAATTGTCTTTGCCCGGATGGCGCCGGAACAAAAATACCGGGTGGTTCAAACCCTGCAGTCCATGGGCGAAGTTGTGGCCGTTACTGGTGACGGCGTTAACGATGCCCCAGCGCTGAAAAAAGCTGATATTGGGGTCGCAATGGGGGTTACCGGTACCGACGTTGCCAAAGAAGCCGCTGACATGATTCTGACGGACGATAACTTTGCCTCAATCGTGGCGGCCATCCGTGAAGGGCGGGGTGTTTACGCCAATATCCGTAAGTTCCTGCTCTACATTTTGAACTCCAACGAGCCGGAAGCTGTCCCGTCAGTCCTCTTCTTACTGAGTGGTGGGACTATTCCGTTGGCACTGACCGTTATGCAGATCCTGTTTATTGACCTGGGGACCGACCTAATCCCCGCAATTGGGTTAGGTAAAGAAAATGCCGAAAAGGGCGTTATGAATCAGCCACCGCGTTCGCAAAAGTCGCACCTGATTAATAAGTCCTTACTGCTAAAGGCCTTTGCCTGGTACGGCCTACTAGCATCAATTATTTCGACCGCGGCCTACTTCGTTAATAACTACTTAAATGGGCGGACCTGGCCACACCTTGCCACAAGCGGGCTTGCTTATAGTCAGGCAACGACAATGACGCTAGCAACCATTATTTTCTGTCAGATTGCGGCCGTCTTGAACATTCGTTACCAACGGAACTCGATGTTTAATAAGCACTTCTGGGATAACTCCATGATCTTTATCGGGATTATCTTTGAAATTATCCTCCTGCTTTGCATCTGCAACGTGCCGTTCTTCCGTGGTGTCTTTGGGACTGCGCCCCTGTTCGGTCGGGACTGGCTCATGCTGGTATGTATCCCAATTGTCTTAATCGTAATTGATGAATTACGGAAACTATGGTTGCGGCACCACCTTAAATAAAGGAGCGGCTAAAAAAGCGTTAAGCATTCGAAAGCGGATGCTTAACGCTTTTTCTACTATATGCCAGCAAAAATATCCTTAAAGTTCCGGTAGTTTGTCCGGGTACATAAAAGATAATAGCTTATTTGTGCCGCCCCGTCCCGGATCGGAATCGTTACGCGATCGGCCATCTGCTTATCGACCGTCGTTAGGCTGGAGCTAAATACCGGCAGGGCGGACGCCTTGACGAGCTGGTCAAGGGACTGCATATTTTCTTGGACCAACAGATTAACCTTCGGGATTTGCTGCCGGCAGATATTTATCCAAACACCAGAACCAGCATGGGCTAAAATATTCATCCCGGCTAGGTCACGAAAGGAAACTTTCTTATGCTTAGCAAGCGGCGTTCCCGCTGGCACAGAAAGCATCAGTCGCTCATCCAGGAAGGGTTTACTTATTAATTGCGGATCATTAGTCGCGCGCGTAGCAATTACCAGGTCATAGTCGTCATTTTGCAGCAAGGCAGGTGCTGCGGGATAACTGATTAGGCTGGTCGTTAACGTCATCGTGGGGTAGTAGTCCTGGCAAATCTGAATCAAGTGATGGATCGCAATCGTTGAACAACCGGCAATCCGAATGGTGTGTTGCCGGCGGTAAAAGGCCAACGTTTCCGGAATAATCTCATGATTGGCTTTCAACGCCCTTCTAGCATACTGGACCGCAATTTTACCATTCGCGTTGAGTTCAATATGACTATGGGTACGGTGAAATAAAGGAATACCAAAAAGGCTTTCAATTCGGTGCATTGACTTACTTAGTGCCGGCTGCGTAATGTGTAAGGCTTGGGCTGCCTTTGATAGTGTCCCCGCATCAGCAAAGGCAACGAGCTGTTCCAATAGATAATTCTCTAACATCGCTGTCCTCCCTATAACTTCTATTCATACCCTGGTAACTAGTTTTCATTTTACGACCACTAATTGTCCTTTTACAATAAGGACAATTAGTAAAAAATGAATTGGAGGAATCTGTTATGAATAATGTTGCAGGTAAAGTGGTTGTCATCACAGGCGCTTCTTCAGGTATCGGTAAAGCAACTGCCCGGCAACTTGTTAAAAACGGGGCCAAGGTCGTCCTCGGTGCCCGGCGTGAAGAACAGTTAAAACAACTTGTCGATGATTTAGGAAGTCAGAACGCCGCTTATCAAGTGGCCGACGTTACGAAGCCAGATGACATGAAAGACCTGGTCCAAGTCGCCCTGGATCGTTTTGGCAAATTGGACGTCTTCTTTGCTAACGCGGGAATCATGCCGGCCGGTAACGTCTCCGAACTGAATACCAAGAGCTGGGATTTGATGGTTGATGTTAATATCAAGGGGGTCCTAAACTCCATCGCCGCGGTTTACCCGGTATTCAAGGAAAATAACGTGGGGCAATTTATCGTTACCTCTTCAATGGCGGGACTACAACCCGTCCCCGGGAATGCCGTCTATAGTGGCACCAAGCACTTTGTTCGGGCGTTCGTCGACTCATTCCGGGCCGAATCCGCCCAGGAGAAGCCTGACATCCGTACCACCATCATCTATCCAGGCGCGGTGAAAACTGAATTATTAAACTCAGTGGCCCCCTCCGCTACCAAGGACCAGGTTGCTAAGTTTTACGAACAGGTCGGGATTGAACCAGTTGACATTGCCAACGCAGTCACCTTCGCTGTTTCCCAGCCCAAGAATGTTGATATTTCAGATATTGCCGTCCAACCAAGCCGTCAGGGGTAGGATTGGGTAACTATCAAAAAGAGGCAGTTCAGTCGTACTGAACTGCCTCTTTTGATTGGTCAGGGCGGTATGTGGGATTTGAACCCACGCGTGCCGGACCCACAAACCGGTGTGTTAACCAAACTTCACCAATACCGCCATATCACTGCTTTCTATCGTACCATAAGAAAGCGGTGAAACAAGTATTTTTTAATATAAACTTGGGAAGTTATTTTCCCCACAATGAACTCCGGTTAGCGGGCCAGTGGGGAATTAGCTTAGTTCCAGCGTCTGCGAAAATTGTCTGCAGCCCGGGGGTTAACTGCGCCTGGCCCATACTTTTATCATTAATGTTATCCACAATCTCATTTTCCCGGTTGGTAAGTACCTTGCGGGCAAAGTTCGGGTCGGCAATCGAGGCCCGACCAACGGAAATCAGGTCGGCATACTTTAGAGCGTCCCGGGCAGCGGCACCGGAACGGATATCCCCAACAATTCCAAGCTTAGCATCCCCAATTACCGGTTGAAATAACTCGGCGAAGGTTCGATCAGAATCCTGTGGTTTTTGGTCATATTTGGGCAGTGAGAGGTCAAAGTAGTCAAAGTTAAACCGGCTGGCTAACTCTTTGACCAACTGGGTTGACTCGTGCCAAGTATAGCCAACCGTATCATGAATTTCTTCTGGGCTAATCCGGTAGCCCACGATGAAGCCTGGCCGGGCATATTCTTTGACCACCCGGAATACCTCCGCAGTGACTGCTAAGGCAAAATTCATTCTCTTTTCTAACGTGCCACCCCAATGGTCGGTCCGCAGGTTGGAAATGGTTGAGAAAAACTGCTGAATTAGGTAGTGGTTGGCGCCGTGAATCAGGACACCATCAAAGCCAGCATCGATGGCCCGCTTGGTGGCGCGGCCAAAGTCACGGATAATTGCCCTGATTTGCTGGTCACTAAGCGCCTGAACCTGGTATGGCAAGAAACTGTAATCGACCGCGCTCGGCGCATAGACGGTCTTACCCACCTGCGCCAACCCAGAAGCCTGGCGCCCGTCATGGGCCAATTCGATAATGGCCTTGTTGCCATCCTGCTTGATTGCGGTTGCTAGCTTAGTTAAAGAAGCTGTGAACCGGTCATCATAAATTGCCAGCTGGGTCCGGTCCGGCGCCCATGACATTGCGGGTCCCTCGTTTTCCGAAACATAGGCATATTCGACGGTAACCATTCCGGCCGAATTGGAACGTGCCCCGTAATATTTAATTGTGTCAGCCGTTACCTCACCATTATCCCCACTGTTGGTAAGCATTGGCGGTTGTACGAACCGGTTCTTCGTAACACCACCGTTGGGAAAAGTTACTTGATCAGTTAATTGTTTCATCATATCTTCCTCCTTATTTAACACTTACGAGGGCATCGTCGATTGGCGTATTGCCCGTCCGCATCATCATTACTTTGCGAACTGTATTGGGATGATCCAAAATTTTAGCAAGGGTCAAGGCAACGTCCGGAATCGGGTTGGTGGCCACCTTACCGGAATCAATCGTTATCCTCCCCGTCCCGGTCTCCGTTGTTAAGTTTGTAGGGCTGAGAATCGTGTAGTCTAAGTCGGTTTGGTTAACCAGGTAGTTATCAGCAAAGAACTTGGCAGTCTTATAATCGGCATAAACCATCAGGCCATTCTCCCGCCACTTGGCCGGTTCCAGCGGGAACATGGCGCTGAGCATGATATAGCGGTGGATATTGTTTTCTTCGGCGACCTTCATCGTCTTGATCGCCCCCATTGCGTCGGTTCGCAGCAGGTCGCTTCCGTTAGAACCGGCCGTAAAGTAAAGGACATCGGGGTGGCCAATCACCCGTTTGAGCTCGGTTAGTTCATCGTGAAGGTCTAACCTGACCGGGGTAACGTTTTTCGCCTTGATAATTCTTTCTGGGTGACGGGACCCGGCCGTGACCGTGTGACCCGCCGTTACCAAGTCACGAATTAGGGCCGTCGCTACCCGACCGGAACCACCAACAACAAATATTTTCATAGATACCATTTCCCTTTCAAAACTTAATCATCAAAATACCAATGAACATAATGACCGCACCAATCGCTTGCGAACGGTTGATCTTAATCGAGCGGGAATTAAACCACCCGAACTGTTGAATAAGTGCACTGAAGATGAGCTGACCAAATAGTGCCAAAATTACTACTTGGCCCGTTCCCAAGATTGGGACCAGGACAGAACTTAAGCCCACGTAAGAACTTCCCAGTAGGCCGCCGAGCCAAATCCACCATTCCCGGCGCGGTTGTTGTACCAGTGTTTGACGGACGGCCGTTAGTATTCTTCCCCGACGAGCCAGGTTAAATAAGAGTAGCAGGATAAAGCTAACGGAAAAAGAAATCAACGAGGCATGCAGTGGTGAATGGAAGGCCTGGCCTAATTTGGCATTGACCGCATTTTGAATTGCCAGGGCCACTCCGGCCAAGATCCCGAGTACTGGCCAACCAAGCCGTAGTGACTTCTTAGTGCCGGCCTCGACAACTGTCCGCCGGAAGCCTAAGAGGTTAATAAAAACTAACAGGCCCACAATTAGTAGCAGGGCACCGCCGCCCTTGTGCCAAGTCATTCTTTGCCTTAACGACCCCAACCAGCCGAACTGGTCAATAACCAGGCTCATGATAATTTGGCCGATCACCGGGTAAAGGGTCGTTTCAACACTCCCCAGGTACTTAAACAGTAAAATATTGCAGGTTAATGCAAAGGCGGCGGTTAAACCACCCAGCCAGCTCCACCACGGGGCTTTTAAGACCACCCCTAACGGTATTCCAATCCCTTGGCCTGAACACAAAGTTAAAATGGCCAAAAAGACTGAACCAACCGCAAATGAAATTGTTGATGTTAACAGGGGTAAGTGGTTATACGATGTTAACCGTGAATTAATAGCCGTCTGACTAGCAATAAAGACGCCCATTAATAATGGTAAGATGGAAACAAGCTGCATTAGTTGACCTCCTTTGCATTAATCAACTACATTATGCCGCCCTTTTCCCGCCACTGGAATTGACATTCTGCTTAACGTTCTATTAACTTGTAGTTAATACTGGAGGTGGTAAAATGCTCGACCAACGAATCACTACGTACCTGGAAGTAGTAGCAACGGGAAGTTTTACCCAGGCGGCTAAAAAGCAATTCCGCTCAACAGTTGCCATCATGAAGCAGGTTTCGACACTGGAAGAAGAACTAGGCGTTAAGTTACTCGTGCGGACTCACCGCGGCGTCACCCCGACCCCGGCCGGCAAGTACTTCTATACCCAGGCCCAGCAAATGACCAGCAGGGCCCAACAGGTAACGCAACGGGTAAAGCAGATTGACCAGCAAGCGGCACAAATCATTCGGATTGGAACATCATTACTGCGCCCTAGTGACGCCCTAGTAAAACGGTGGTTAAAGTTGTCCGGACGGTCTAAGCAGTTTACCTTACAGTTAGTACCATTTGTTGACCGGTTTGGAAGTGACCAGGACAGGGTCCTAACACCGCAAATGGACTGTATTCTCACTCCCTATAGCGTTAAAACATGGCAAAAGTACTATAATTACCTCCCCCTCGGTGCTTCCCCGTGTGAAATCGGTATTCCCCGGCAGCATCCCTTGGCGGAAAAGCTTGGGTTAACCTGGGCTGACCTAGAAGACCAACGGCTCCTTTTATTGAAGAAGGGAACATCAGCGGTGGTTGACCAGATTCGGGAAGAGGCTAACCACCACCCCGGCATTGAACTAGCCGATTTAACGCACCTCTACGATATCGACAGCTTTAACCTGGCTATTCAAACTAATTCATTGATTGAAGTACCAAGTATTTGGCACGATGTTAACCCTGAAGTTAAAGTTGTTCCGATGACATGGGATTATCAAATTCCCTACGGAATCCTCTATCACAAGCACCCCACGCCAAGTATGCAGGAGTTTGTGACGGTCCTTAAAAAAATAAAGTGGCATTAGGTGAAGTTCGTCAACTTCACCTAACGCCACTTTTATTCCAATATTTTAACTATAATCTTAAATCCGTTTAGCAATCTCATAGGCCGACTTAGTAACCGTATAAACGTTACCGACCTTTTGACCATCACCAATTTCAAATACGTCGAACCCTTTGCCAATTAAAGAACTAGCAAGGCTCTGACGGGAGACCATCCCCGCAGAAATAACAACATTATCGGCTGGCAGCAGCTCATCGGTTTGGTCCGTATTAGTCACCACAGCGCCCTGGTCAGTGACCGCCTTAAGCCGGGTTGAGGTCAGAATCTTGACGTTGTTCTTTTCCAACAGGAGCTTTAAGGCAACGTTGTTCAGGAACGGGATATTAGCACCATTCAAGATCGCTGGGGTCATTTCAACGATCGAAACGTCATGATCATGCTGGGCCAGATCTAGGGCAATTTCACAACCAGTCTGTCCCCCACCAACGATAATGACCTGCTTACCAAGTTTAGCGGACTGTTCAATTGCGGTCAGGCAATCCACTACTTTATCTGAGTCAGAACCAGGGAAGGTAATCATTCGTGGCTGCGACCCCGTCGCTAGTAGGGCAACATCTGGATGTAGGCTTACTAATTCGTCAGCAGTAATCTGGTGGTTCAAGTGGACGGTAATATGGAGGTTCTTCATTTGCAGCTTGTACCAGTCGTTTAGCCGGTGAATATCAACCTTGAAGTCATGGTCACCAGCGGCAATCAAATCACCGCCGAGGACGTCACTTTGTTCGTAGATTTCAACCTGGTGTCCACGCCGCTTGAGGATCCGTGCAGCAGCCATCCCTGCCAGACCCCCACCGACAACAACTACCTTCTTTGGGTCAGTAGTTGGGGTTAGTGGTTCCTCATCTTCATGACCAACTAGTGGATTAACGGCACATTCCAAGTGACCATTTGCCAGCAATGTTTGCAAGCACATATTGCAACCAATGCATGGGCGAATTGCTTCAAAGTGCCCCGCCGCTAACTTATTAACGAATTCGGGATCGGCTAATGAGGCCCGACCAATGGCCACGGCATCGGCGGTTTGTGGATCAATCGCCTGGTCCAACAGGTGTGGTTCATCAATCCGGCTACCGGTAACAATTAACGGGATCTTGACCGCCTGCTTAATCTGTTTAGCAAAAGGAATCGTAAAGCCCTTCTTAATGTACATAGGTGGCAGGCCGTAATGCAGTGATTCAAAGGCACCGGAATCAATCATTAAGGCGTCGTAGCCGTAATCTTCAAGGCGTTTAGCAATCTCAATGGCCTGGTGAAGTGAAATTCCGGCCTCTTGATCAGTATCTAAGGTAGGCTTGTTCAGGCCGGCCAGGTAGGATTCAACATCAAACCTAATAGTAACTGGGTAGTCTGGCCCACAGGTTTTAGCAATTGCTTCCCGGGCCTCCTTACAAATACGAAGACGATTATCGAGTGAGCCCCCATATTCATCGGTCCGCTTATTGGTTAATTCAGCCGCAAATTGTTCCAGGACAAAGCCCCAGTGCATACCATGGACATCGATGCCATCAAATCCGGCCTGCTTTAAAACGGCCGCGGTTTCAGCAACCGCCTCAATCTTTTCATGAATTTGGTCAATGGTCATTGCCGGGGAAACCTGATCAGGGTGCCCAACCACGGGATTTTCTGAGGGTCCGGGTTGTCCAAAGACCCGGCCCTGACCAAAGGTAATTTCGCCAAAGATCTTACTACCATGTAGGTGTACACGGCTGGTCATTTGCTTGATCGGCGGGATAAAGGATTCGGGATTGGCTAATGGTGTTGGTGACATATGATTAGGTTCAATCTTGTCCTTTTTGATGGCATCAAAGGCACCGGTTATCAATAGGCCAAAACCACCGGCCGCACGTTCAACATAGTAATCCTCCCCGGATTTATTGATATTGCCGTTAGCATCAAAATAGTTAGTCATCATCATCGGTGCTAATACAAACCGGTTTTTAATATTAACATTACCGATTTTCAGCGTCGTCCATAAACGCGGGTTAACTTGTGTCAGTTCGTCCATAATAAATACCCCATTTCTAATGATAAATGGATAATAATTAACTCAACAGCTTTATCATAGTTAGAAATGCGGTATATTACTATTTAGAGAAAAGCGCTTTCTATCAGGAAACTGACACTTGTTCAGAAAGTGTAAGGTAAATCATCAAAAGGTTCAGCGAACCGGGGGGATAAAGTTGGCTAAAAAAGAAACACATGCGCAACGGGCAATTAAAAGAGAGTGTTGTAAGTTACTTAGCAACAACTCACTAGACAAAATCTACGTGCGAACAATCTGCCAGAAGGCCGGCTACAGTACCATGGCCTTTTACGCCCACTATACCGATAAGTACGATCTCGGAAGACAAATCATTCAAGATGAGGCCCGGCAGATCGCCATTGCTAACGTGACCCTTTCCAGGGAAATAATGAGCAACCCCGACCAGCAACCGGACAAGGTATATTTTCAAAAGATCGCTAAGCAGTTAATCGACCGGGCCCAGTCCAATCAGCTATTGTACTCCTGTATTTTTAATAATAAGCTCGCGTCAAACGGCATTGCTGACTTTAGTGAATACTATGATCAAACTCTGCACCAGCAGCACATCTTAGCAAACGGAACCGCCAATGACACCTTCAATGACTTCTTTACTTGCCAGACCATCATTATGCTGATGAATGCCGTGAAATACTGGCAAGATAAGGGCTGCCCAATTCCGGCGGCTAAGTTGGCCAGCTTGTACAGCAACAGCACGGGCATTTGGTTAGGTTCCATTAAAAAAGCCGGTCAATTAAATAATGTTGAGATTAACTTCTGACGTAGCGTGTTCCTAAGTGAAGAAAACGGGGGACGTGACATAACTCTCTCTATATAGATCAAAAGCGAACAACGCGGTACACAAATGGGGTCCAGAGCCCGGCAAAGCCGAACTCTGGACCCCTATTTGTGCTCGCGGGGGTGGCAGATAGCCTAGCTACGCGTCGTGAAGACGAAGTCGTAACCGACTTCTGTCACACTCCCCCGTTTTTTTAATTCTTTTCAATAAAATTAGTAACTAAATTGTCCTAAATTTCAAGAATAAGTTAGCCACTGGACTCAAATAAATAATACTGAC
>NZ_JBJEEL010000044.1:0-43241 GCF_051873035.1 Limosilactobacillus sp. | reverse complement strand
ATTTGATTCGTCGAAACTTTGTTCAGTTTTCAAAGGTCTACCTTGTTAGCAGATAGCTATCAATTTTATTTTATCATAACTGCCAATCAATGTCAACAACTAATTTTAATTAATTATTTGTCAGCGCTCAATCAAGCAGCTTTAATAATATATCATTTCGATACATCATTGTCAACAACTAATTTTAAGCAATTAGTTAACTGACCGTGTTGCCTTTCGACAACGATAACTACTATACAAGAATAACTTTTCACTGTCAACAACTAATTAACATCAATTTGCTACTTTTGACAATGACTAATGAACATTACGATACTAGCATCCCCTAATTTAGGACAAAAGCAGTCAATGAGCTGCTTATATCGCCAGGAGCAAGCCCTTGAAATAGTACCTTTCCGAACAATCGCGCATTTATAGTAAATAGTTTGAATTTATTACATTTATCCTAATATCTACTGTTCTTCCTTCACAAAGGCTTTTTTTCCTGATAAACTTCATGACTGATAACCTATATTAAAATTAAAGGAGAATAATAGTGGCAACGCTAATTGACTTTATCCTACATATTGATGTTCACATCATTCAACTCGTTAACCAATTTGGTGACTGGACATACCTTATCCTGTTTGCAATTATCTTCATTGAAACGGGTGCGGTAATCCTACCATTTCTTCCCGGCGATTCGCTTCTGTTTGCGGCAAGCGCTATTGCGGCTGACCCACGTTATAACCTTAACATCTGGGTATTTGTCATTCTCTTCTTAATTGCTTGTCTTTCCGGTGACTCGCTCAACTTCTTTATTGGCCACAAAATTGGTAAACACCTTTCTAACCATTCCCTTTTTGGGCGACTAATAGATAAGGATAGTCTGGCTAAATCAGAGGCCTTCTTTGAACGGCATGGCGCTCCTGCTATTATCCTAGCGCGGTTTATGCCAATCATCCGAACCTTCGCACCATTTGCTGCTGCCGGTTCTGGTTTCCCCTATCGTCGTTTTATCCCTTACAGCATTATCGGTTGCCTTTCGTGGGTAATCCTTTGTTGTTCTTGTGGTTTCTTCTTTGGTAACCTGCCATTTGTCCAAGAACACTTCTCGGTCATCATTCTCGGGATCATTTTTGTAACACTTCTTCCAGCCATCATCGGCTTTTTACGCTCAAAGTTTCAAAAGCCGAGTGTCGAACCAAATGCTACCCCAGAGCACAATCAGGAAGACTAACAATAGTCCGATCCATAAAATAAAGACATGGCTAAAAAATGATAATGGCATTAGCAAAATAATCGGATCATGAGTTGGTGAAAATATCCAGTTCATGTTGTGGAATAAAACATAGTGACTTCTTATAAAGAAGTCTGCAAAGTTAATTACACTTAAAGTACTAATAATAACCAGTATTGAAATTAAATACTGTAGTGGCGTTAGCAACTGCCATAGTTGCTGACGCCGTTTTTTTGCTATTAAGTACTTCACGGTAATACCAGTACTAATCACCGCCAGTAGTTCAGTAGCTAAAATATAGTTTTTAACATCTGTAAAGTGCTGGGCCGCCGCCTTACTTAATTTTAAGGCCCCCAGCTGTGGTACGGTAACTCCCGGCAGCTGTAAATACAACAGTAAATGCTCATAGGCCCGTAAAATGGATGACCGACTCAGCCCTAACTGGTGCGGTACCGTAATTAATAGCGGTGATAAATTTAACGCTAATAAAAAGGCAATACTGGCCAAGGCGGTCACGATAAGACCACACACCAGTACTGCCTTTACATTATTCAATCTTCCAATCATCTAACGTCTCCACTGTATAGGTCGGTTGTTGCGCCATTTGTGCAACTTCAGCCGGCCGTGACAAACCCGTGTACACTAGCAAATTATCCATTCCAACATTCATTGCTGCTTGAATATCAGTATGATAGTTGTCACCAACCATAATAACATCATCTTTATCCAGGCCGACCCGCCGTAACGCCATTTCCATAATAATCTTTTCTGGCTTTCCGATCATTATTGCTTGCTGCTGCGTGGCATATTCCACTAATTTAACTAAGGACCCTGCTCCCGGGACCATCCCCTTTTCGTTGGGGAGGTTACTATCCGCATTCGTACCAATAAAGGTTGCCCCGGCACGAATAAGCAAAACTGCCTTTTCTAGTTTTTCATAGGTCACGTGCGAGTCCAATCCGACAACCACGTAGTCGGGATCGGTATCAACAAGAATAAAGCCCCGCGCGGTGAGTGCCGTTCGTAAACCACTTTCTCCGACCACGTAAACCCGACGATGTTGCCCCGCCTGCTGGTCGAGGTAATCCGCTGTTGCTAATGCGGTCGTATAGACGTTCTCAGGTCCGACTTGAATATTATGGTTCTGGGTAAGATTATTTGCGACAAATTCAGGAGTCCGCGTACTATTATTAGTCACAAATAGCACTCGTTTTCCTGCCCGTTGAAGACGACTAATAAAACGGGCCGCGGCCGGAATACGGTCCGTTCCCTTATAAGTAGTACCATCTAGGTCGATGAAGTATCCCTGGTAGTGATTACTCATTTTGCTTTTTTTGCTCCTTGTTTTCGTTGGTGGATTACAAACTTTTGTTGGTGCTTACCAGATTTAACACGCTTAGCATATTGATTATGGCGGTGGTTAGGATCTGGTTGCTTTACCCGCCGGCGACGTTCGTGAACTACTGGACCCCGTGAGCGGCGTTTCCGGTGGTGATGTTGACGGGGGATCCGTACATTATCATTGTGGATGATGAAATAGGCACAGCCAAAATTACAATCCTCCAAAAGGTAATCTTCAATGGTATCCACCCCTTGTTCAATATTATAAAGGGGGTTCTGCTTATCATAAAATCCCTTCAGCCTTAGTTGACCGTATCCCCAATCACCAACAATGTAGTCATACTTGCTAAGGATGCTACTAAAACGCTTCGCCAATTCGGTGCCGTCAAAGCCATTACGGTATTCTTTAACTAACTCGTAGGGGTGGCCGTTTAAAAGAAATGTATCTACATCCTTTGCTTCATAATGGTAAAGGTCCGCCCGCTGTTCTTCACGCTGGTCAATATAGTCCTGTATCTTAGCCCTGTTCAACTAATGGCCCCCTTAATTTAAACTAACTCTTTTAATCATACCATAATCGGCCTTACTTTCGTTTGGCAAGATCAGCCGCCTTTGCAGTATAGATTTGCTCAATCTCTGGAAAAGATAACGGTGTTCCAAAGGCCGGTTTAGGTGTTAAATAGTCCAATTCTGGTGCATCAATGCCCACATTAATATTTTCCTTAATTGGAACGGAATAATGGTGAATGTGACCATGCAGGTTGATAATTTGGGGAGCAATCCCGAGCATCAGCGGATAGTGGGTCAGGTAATACTGTCGATGGTCATACTTCAACAAGACCCCCACATCTTGAAATTGGTATTTTGGCTGTCCAGCAACCTGGTAGTTATGAGCTGCCAGGTATTTAAACAGGGCCCGACTATCATGATTTCCCTTAATCAATACCAACCGGCCATTAAGCTCTCGTAAGACCTTTTCAACAGCAGCATAGGACTTTTGCGCCGGTTTAGTAAAGTAGAGGGCAATATCTCCCAGGTGATAAACCAGGTCATTTTCACCAACCCGTCGATTCCAGTTATCAATAATTGTCTGGTTCATCGTAGCTACATCGGGAAAGGGCCGCGGGGCAAACTGGTCATTACCCAGTAAACTACTATGAAAGAAGTGCGTATCAGCCGTTACAAATTGCATTGTATTCCTCCTTCGCTAGGTTGCCACTCCCAAAGGTCAAGTTAACGTAAATCACTGATATGGTAGAAATGAAAAAGGCTGAGAAAAAACAAAAGGTTTTTTCCAGCCTCCTTTTAGGTCACTATGGTACCACGTCAGCCGAGTTTTCTCCAATCGAAAACTCCGCAGCCTTAGTAGAACTAGTTAGCCTGTTCCTTTTTTAAGCGTTCGATATCACGAACAATCATCAATTCCTCATCAGTTGGAATTAACAGCGTCTTAATCTTAGCATCTGCTGCCGAAAGGTCCCGTTGTACACCGTGACATTGATTCTTTTCTTGGTCAATCTTAATTCCCAAGTAGTCCATGTTATCAGTAACCAACTTCCGAACCGGTGCACTATTTTCACCAACACCAGCAGTGAAGACGATCGCGTCGGCACCATTCATTTCGGCAATGTAAGAACCAATGTAACGCTTGATCCGGTTAACGTAGATATCCAAGGCTAATTGTGCCTTTTCATTCCCCTTATCAGCAGCCGCTAAAATATCACGCATGTCTGGTGAGAGTTCAGAAATACCAAGTAAACCAGACTTGTTGTTTAAGTCATCAATAATTTCTTCTGATGATTTACCGGTCTTTTCTTCTACGAAGGCAACCAGTGAGGGGTCAACATCCCCTGACCGCGTAGCCATCGTGATTCCGGCAAGTGGCGTAAAGCCCATTGAAGTATCAAAGGACTTACCACCCTTGATGGCGGTGATTGAAGCACCAGCCCCGATGTGCATGGTGATCAGCTTCAGGTCTTCTAGTGGCTTATTTAGCATCTTAGCAGCTTGAGCCGCAACATAACGGTGACTCGTACCGTGGGCACCGTACTTCCGGGCACCGTACTTTTCGTACCATTGGTATGGGATGCTGTATAAGGCATTCATCTTTGGCATGTTAGCATGGAATGAAGTATCAAAGACCGCAATTGCAAAAGCATTTGGCAGTGCCTTCCGGAAAGCCTTAATACCAACCAACTCTGCTGGGTCATGTAATGGTGCATATTCAGCCAGGTCGTTAATCTTGTTGATAACATCATCGTTAATTACCGCAGAGTCCTTAAAGTATTCACCACCAGCAACTACCCGGTGACCAACAGCAGTAATCTCGTCATAGCTTTTGACGATTCCTAGTGCGATTAATTGGTCTAAAAGGTACTTAATTGCCGCACCATGATCAGCGAATGGTTCTTCATCTTCATGCTTTTGGCCATCGCCATACTTAATCTTAGCATGACCCATCTTTTCGCCAATCCGTTCGATGGTTCCTTCAGCAACCACCTCTTCACTAGGCATATCGAAAAGCTTAAATTTCAAAGTAGAACTTCCGGCGTTAACTGCAATTGATTTTGACATAAGAATTGTCTCCTTTTACTTTAAATTCGTTTTAACCCATTGATCAATTTCCTGCATAAATGCACTCAATTCCCGTGGTTGTTTAAAGGATGGAAATTCACCCAATAACACCTTCGGTACTTGTTTGCTTTGCCCACCATGCCGCTGTAAGAGCAAAATAGTCTTTTGAGCATTTTGGTTGGCAAATAACTCCGCTGGTAAATTAATCAATCCTTGGAGATATGCTATCGAATGGATCCATTTAACAAACGACTGGGATTCTTTCGTTTGAAAAATATTGCTTGGTACTAAGAACACACCAAAACCACCCGGTTGAAGGTAGTTCATTGATTGTTCAATTAATAAGTGGTGAACATATGAATGCCCCCCTTTTGCCCGCGTCTGATAACTACTGGTGTTGTCATCCAATGGGTAATAGCCAATCGGTAGGTCCGCCACCGCTAGGTCACACTGCGGAATATCGAGGGTATTAATTGAATCTTGATGGAACAAGTCAATGTTTAGCTTTTGTAAGGCAATGCTGGCACTCGCCACTTCAAGCATGTCAGGATCATTATCAATCCCATATCCATGAATTGGTTCTGAATTAGCCTTTTCAAGCTGATTGACAACCGTTGTTAGTAAATTCGCGGTGCCAACCGCGGGATCAAAGATTGTATAAGGACGATTAAAGCTACTAATCTTTTCAATCAGAAAGGCCATTAAAAGGCCAATTGTATCTGGTGTCATTTGGTGATTAGCCTGAATTGCATCCTTACGAATAACCTTTAAGAAACTTAGTTGCAGCACCTGACGGATCGTCTCCGCATCAGCCTCCTTTAAGGCTAGCTGCTTGTACAACTGGGTCAACTGCTCAACCGTCTTCTTATCGGGCACACCATCTTCAACCGCAACCTGACCATCAATAATGTTTTCAGCATTTTCAAGCATGGCATCCAAGTAAGAGCTCCGTAAGGCCGCCTGTAATATTTCGGTTCCCTTATCAAAGAGCTCAAATAGCTTTTGCGGTGTCTGTTGCAATGTCTTTGTTACCTCCTGTCAATAAAAACATTACAGTTAATAGTTTACCGATTCTGCTGGCTAAATTCAAGAATACGCTTTCCCTTATTCATTTTTTCTAGCCGTAAATTAGTGTGCGTTTGCTGGATTAACGCGGCCCGTAACTGCTTTTCTAGCCGAAATTGGTTAGCGTAGTAGCGATATTGAAACATTAACGTCACACAAATACAGGCTAGTACCACCAGGCTGGTTAACAGTACATAAGCCGGCCGCCGCTTAGTCAGCCTTGGCAAAGCACGCAATTCCATAATCTCTTCGTCCATTTGTTCTTTCCACCTCAATATATACCCGTTGTTGGTCGATCCGCCTAAAGGATGAATATTTTCCACGCACCCCACTAAGGATCGGCATATAGCCCCCATTTGCTGCCCGTAAGTACAAACGGTCCCGGATCCGTAACTGATAATCCCGCTGCTGTTGTTGGTCCCTTAAGACTAACTGGTAACGCTCAACCTTTTTTAGTTCAAAATGATGGTTAGCCGATTCTAATTCCTGCAGGCAAATGATCCAGTCAACCGAGCCGGCCAAAGAATGACGACTTAGTTGACGTACATTGGTCATCGCAAGACCGGCCAAGATAATAACAAGGCTGGTAATTATCAGTGCACCCACACATTCAACTAGTGTAAAAGCAGGTCCTTTTTTCATGCTGTCACCCGTAAAATTACGCGTCCCTGGTAGCGGACAATTACTTTTCCCGCACCAGCAACTGCCCGGTAGCCTAACCGTTTAATTGTAACGGGGCGGTGGTAGAGACGATAACCGTCACTAGCTTCCTTGGCCAACCGGGCCGCAGTTAGTTGACGTGTCTGCCGGTCCTGCTGGATGCTCAGAACCTTTTGGCAACCAACCAGGGAAAATAAGCCCAGACTAATAATTCCCAATGCCAATAGACTATCAACCATTACAAAGCCCCTACTCTTTTTTAACATCAAATTCCCCCCTGGCCATTTGAATTACTAGTCGGTACCAACAATGCTGGGCCCGCGAGTAAAATCGACGCGAACCGGGTTCAAGGTAACCATCTGCCCTCATCTCTAATGGTCTAAATTTTCTTACTTGTAAACTATTAGGTAACGTTACTAGGTGCCGATACTGGTGATTTTTAAATACGATGGCATTTTCATCTACTTCATATGTAATAATGGTTGATTGTCGTGAGAGCTGGGCCTGGGTCTGGGCACAGTGCCACTCCTGGCGGAAAGAATGCCAAAATTCTTGCTCGGCAACGCATTGCTGACTACGTTTCATTTGGGGCCCGGTCAAACACACCACTAGCGTTACCAGCCCTAAAACAATCACCATTTCGATCATGGTAAAGGCCGCCCGTCGTTTCATTGTTGGTACGCCTTTCCATTAACAATAACAATGTGGTCATGTCGAGCCCGCTGCACTTGTGCCCGGGTTAAATAATCATTAGCCTGAAGGGTAGCAAAGTTAACGTGGTCACTTCCCGTTTCATTTTCATAGGCATCAATTTGGGTCTGCACAACCGCGACCATTGCATTACTGTGTACCCGGTTAGCATGTTTACGCTGCTGGGCCAAGTTCGGTAAGACAATTAAAATTAGTAGACTGATGATAAACAGGACGATCGACATTTCTAACAAGGTAAATGCTGGTCGACGCTTAAGTAACTTCCTTGCCATTTAATAGACCCCCTGAATCGAATGGTAAATCGGTAACAAGATACTTAAATATAAGGCCACAATCACAATTGCGATTAGGATAAAAATAGCCGGTTGAAGCAGGGTCAAGAGTTCCCCTAACTGGGTTAGTAACCGGTTAAACTGCATTTTAGCAAGCATGCTAAGGTCAGCTCCCAGTTCCTCAACCGTCTGTCCCTTACTGATTAAAATTGTTAATTCCTGCGGTAAGAAGTGGTGCTTGTGTATTAATCTCGTCAGGTCATCACCACTTTGTACTTGCTGCTGGGCCTCTTTTCCTAAACAAAATAAAAGTGAGTTAGGAGAAAATTGGTCAACCACAATTAAAATCTCCTTTAATGACATCCCACAATGTAATAGGATGGCGAGCGAGCTTGTAATGTAATAGCCATAGTAGAGGCGGTAACTCTTCCCGATAACCGGTAGCTGACAGAGCCAGTCAATCCGCCGGTTAACCGACGAATGCCGCCAATGAATAATGACCGCACCAAATCCCAATAGTAGGAGGCCGCTAATTAGTACCAAAAGATTACGGATTAGTAGCCGCGCCCGCATGCTTAGCAATTGAGAATGCTCACCCTGCCAGCTATTTAGCTCCGGGAAAACATAAACACTAAGTCCCACCGTCAGAATTCCCAGTAAAAAGAGTAATAATAAAGGATATTGCAATAGGCGTGATAGTTTCTGTCGCTGTTGCTGCTTCGTTACTAGTAATTGGCCAATCGCGGTTAAAGTCGCTACCAGTTCACCGTGCTCTTCTGCTAGCAACAACTGGTAATATAGGTCAGGCTTAACGAAGGGTTGTAAACTATCTGCCAGCGTCTCCCCGGCCTGAAGTCGCGTGTTGATTTCTGCTAAGACCGGACGTTGTCGTTGCATCACCACCGCTGTAAAGTTCAAGGCCCGTTGGAGCGAAAAACCGACTGTCAATAGGTCACTCACTAATAAAAACCATTGTGCTTGTGCCGCGGAATTAAAGTTACCCCTGCGCGAATGCCGCCTGCGTTGTCGCTGATATTTTCTCTTGTTCGTAGGCCGTGGCGAGCCGTTTCCCCCATTCATCAGTCATCCCCCTTTGCTGTTGATCGACACTCTGCCATTCAGTTAGTAAATCGAATAATACTGCCTGACCATCAGGTAAACGGGGAAGTAAGCGCTGATAGCAAACGCCCGTTAGTACCTGTTGCAAATAACAGGTAGGTACCCCTAACTGCTCCAGGCGGGCCCCAACCCCAAAAGCATTTTGGGCATGAACGGTCCCTAATACTAAGTGACCGCTAAGAGCAGCTCGAATCGTCATCTTAGCTGTCTCTGGATCACGAATCTCCCCGATAATAAAAACGTCTGGGCGGTGACGTAAGCCCAAACGAAGCAGTTGCTGGTAATCCATCCCCGCTAATTCATTAACTTGCAGTTGAATAAAGCGCGGCTCATGTATTTCTACCGGGTCTTCAATTGTCATTACCACCTGCTGGTCAGCTAATTCTCGTGCTAGCTGATACATCGTGGTTGTCTTTCCCGAACCCATTGGCCCGGCAAATAGGATTAATCCCCGCTGCCGTAAAAGCTGCTTTAGAGTACACCACTGGTCAGGAAATAACAGGTGGTAATTAGGAGGACTAAGGTGGTAGATAAAACGAACAACCAAGGACTCGCGCCCCTGATAGTCACCAACACTAGATAGGCGCAGGTTCACAATTTCCGGTCCCCGCTGCCATTCCATCGCCCCTAGCTGGGGGCGGCGGTGTTCACTGACCGCCATATCAGCCTGGTATTTTAAAAATGAGATTAACCGTTGTCCATAGTCTGGCGAGACTTCCTTGAGTATCTGTAGCTGTCCTTGGCAGGTTATCATGAGTCGGTAGTACTTCTTATACGGTAAAATATAGAGGTCGGCCGCCCGCTGACCAATTGCTACTGCGATCTCTTTTTCAAAACCTTTCATAAGCAAAAGCCCTCCTCACCTTTAAATAACGGTAAGGAGGGTCGTTTAAACTTAAAAAAGCTGGAATTTCTTCCAGCTTTTAACTTATTATTCTTCGTCATCATCGTCGTCTGGTAAAATACCAGTTTCGTAGATGTCGGAAACGTCGTCATTGGCGGTCAATTCGTCAATCAGGTGACGGTATTGCTTAGCCTTGTCCTCTGGCACAGCGGTCCGGTTTTGTGGGATCATCGTTACTTCGGCAGTGTCCAGTTCGTAGCCATCCTTTTGAAGGGCGTCCCGAACCGTTGCCATGTTACTTGGATCAGTGAAGATTTGGAACTTTTCGTCCGTGGCCTTCATATCATCCGCACCAGCATCCAATGCATCCATCAACATGTCATCTTCGCTCTTGTCGAGTCCATCACGTAAGATTTCGATGAGGCCCTTCCGATCAAACATGTATGAAACGGAACCACTTGCACCAAGTGAACCACCAGAGTGGCTAAATGCAGAACGAACCGCCGAAGCCGTCCGGTTCTTATTATCGGTCAAAGCAGATACCATTACGGCAACCCCACCTGGAGCATAACCCTCGTAAGTAACTTCTTCGAACTTAGCGCCACCAATACCAGAAGCCTTAGCAATGGCCCGGTCGATGTTCTTCTTTGGCATGTTTGCCGCGTGCGCCTTATCAATTACTAACCGCAATTGAGCGTTGTTGGCTGGATCAGGATCACCTGCTTTAGCTGCTTGGTACAAGTCACGGGAGATCTTTTGGAAGATCTTTCCACGCTTAGCATCTTGGGCGTTCTTACGTCCCTGAATGTTATGCCATTTTGAATGTCCTGACATTACTGACTCCTCTTTTCTTAAGTTAATGTGATAAACAGATAAAGTTTAGCAAAAAAGCGTTCTAAATTCAAGGCTACCGCCATAAAGATCGAATTAAACGTAGCCCCCAGCAGATAACGGCCACGATCGCGAGCAAGCCTAACCAGCCAGTCGCTACCTTTTGAAAATCGGTCGCACATTGGACAGCAAAGGCACTAAAGTCGGGCGCAGCCTGGGCCAGCTGTGGAATAAGCCTTCCCGCAACTGCGACTAACAGTCCACTGAATAATAACGCAACCGTTGTAATCCAAGAAAAGCTCGTTAAGAGGTGGTGTCCTAACAGTGCCCATCCAATCATTATAATTACGCCCAGGCCACTTACTACCCAGACTACATTAGTGATCGTCTTGGCTACCTGTAAGCCATTAATTACCGCAGTTACCTGAGGAGTGTTGATACGTGAATTAACCGCTGAATTAACACTATCGGTAATCGCCGCGGTACTTCCCGCCGGTAATAGTGACGTTGAAATACCAAATTGGGACAATTCACTATCGGCCTGTCCAGCAAGCTGGTTAGTCACTGGTTGCAAGTTCACTTTTAATTGTTCGCCAGCAAAGGCTTGTCTTACCACCGTTCGAACAATGTGGTCCGTATCGTGCTTGGTCAACATTTTACTGGGAAGGCCATACTGCGCCATTCCCGAATCGACCTCATCTAATAACTGGTTTTCCAATGTCGATGAGGTCATCTCCCGCGTTACAAACCGCTGATTTAAAAACGTCCGGTTTAAAACCAGGCTGACCATAAAAAGGGTTAGTAGCAAAATGCCGAGAACTCGAAAGCCACAGTGGTGACCAGTTGGCTCTTCGGTCGTTACTTTCGTTGCCTGCGTCCGCAGTTTACTCCGTGTTTGCAACTAAACCACCTTATTTACGCGTTGATTGCCGAGCAATAAAGCTGTGTTCAAGGAGGACATCCTTTTCACTATCGTTGCTATCTTCCATCAGCTTAGTCAGCAAGCGCATGGAAACAGCACCGATATCATAAAGGGGCTGGGTGATTGATGACAACATTGGCCGGGCAAGACGGGTGTACTTCGTATCATTAGACGAAATAATCTCAAAATCTTCCGGTACCTTAATGCCATTATCGGTTAAACCATTTAACAGTCCCACTGCCAGGTGGTCATTCGTTACGTAGGCCGCCTTAACGCCACTCTCGGCAATTGACTTAGCACGGTCATAAATTTCCTTGTAGCTTCCGGTAGTTTCAATTAGAAGCTGGGGGTCATAATCAACTCCCGCCTCTGCCAATGCATCTTTATACCCTGGCAACCGTTCTTCACTATTGATGGAATAGTTAAGTGAGTTCGTAACTAATGCTACTTGTCCCTGGTTGTGTTCCAGTAAGAAGGCAACGGCCTCTTTAGCGGCCTTGCGGTAGTCAATTCGCACGGTCGGTAAGTCCTTATCGTTAACCACTGAACCAGCCACCACTACGGGAGTATTGCTACTCTTAAATTCGGCCTGAAGGTCTTCTGAGAGGTCGTAGCCCATGAAGATAATCCCATCAACCTGCTTAGCAAGTAAGTTGCGAACTACCTTTAAGATCTTATCATCGTCATAGTCGGAGTTCGCTAAAATGATATTGTACTTATACATAGAAGCAATATCATCAATCCCTAATGCTAATTCTGCAAAGTACGGGTTGGTAAGGTTAGGGATTACTACCCCCACCGTTGTCGTACGCTTAGAAGCTAAGCCACGGGCAACTGCATTGGGACGGTAGTTCAGTCGCTTAATTACATCAAGTACCTTCTGACGGGTGGCCGGTTTAACATTCGGATTACCATTAACTACCCGTGAAACTGTTGCCATTGAAACACGTGCTTCCCGCGCAACAGTATAAATTGTTACTGCTTGTTTTTCCATAAGATAGCCCTTTCTTTATTGATATATCATGCTTTCATTGTTTTTCATAACTATACCAATATAGCAAATAAATAGTAAATTATCAAACGTTAGTCAATAATTTTAAAAAACAGTCCAACAGCCCAGTAATACAACACAAAACGGGCACCTAGTGTTCATAAAACTGAATACTAGATACCCGCTACAAATAATAACTATTTTTCTGTTTTAGTGGTCTGGTCATCAGAGGTCGCGTCAATAATAATGTCATCATCGGTATCCTCATTTGAACCAGCCTGAGCTAATTTTTCCCGAATTGCTGCCGTTTGCTTATCAAAGTCATCGTTGGTGAGGTGGTCAATAACCTGATCTTTTTTGTCCTTCATCTTTTGTGTCGCCGTCTTTACGCTAGCGGCCACTTCACTGTTATCCATTTCTGCCAACCGTTCATCAACAATGTCTAATGCGGTTAGAACGTAGTCCGTGGCGTAATCTGTCCAATCAGCAACCCGATCATTCAACTGTTCACGAAGGGCCTGCCGCTTTTTTGCCGGCAGTAGGGTCCAGGCAGTCGCCGTAGCTGCACCACCTAATAAAATTCCCGCGAATAATTTTTTACTCATTTTCCATACCCCTTTCTGCTTTCTTAGCGGCCCGATGATCACGAAAACGGTTAACTGCTCCCCAAACCGCTGCCTTTCCCGCTGACTTAGCTAGGCCAAGGCCAAAGCGGTTCTTTTCACGCTGGGTATTAACCTTATCGACCATGTTATGAACCTGGTCATTGATATCAATTACACTCTGACTAACATCAGCAACTGCTTGAACGGCCGGATCAAGTTTGACCGACTTCTTATTCAAGTCTTCAAGGAGGGAATTAGTATTACTAAGTACTTCTTCAACTTCCTGGCTTAAATTATCCATATCATGAGTAAGTAAGGAAATGCTCCGGTTAGTCTCTTGCATCGTCTTACTCAGCCGATTAATCAAGACACATAAGAAGACTACCAGGATCAAAAAAGCAATTGCCGCGATTAACCCGGCTAACTCGCCAAATGTCATTTAACTTGTGCCTCCTAAATTTTTTAACTTAGCACTAGGATACCATAATTCTCGACTAATCGGCAATTCTCGCTATCGACATCCCCGTTAATGAGTTGTTACAATTGAAAGGATTGATTATCTTAAAGGAGGAATTCCTCATGGTTCTTGGCGCCAGTAATGCCCAATTAAATCAACAACTCGCTCAGGTTAAGGCGGCCTTTACCGACCTTTCCTGGCACGAAATATCCCAGCAAATTCTTAACAAACTGTTACTAATTATCGTAACCGCCCTACTTTTTGGTATTATTCTATGGATTGGCCGGCTTATTATCAACCACCTCTTCCTCGAATCGAATAAGCACCAACTATTAAAGAACAAGAACCGCCTGGCAACTATTCGGGCCCTAACCTTAAATATTTATCGCTATACCTGCTACTTTTTCTTCTTATACGCGATCCTCTCCGAAATTGGGGTTCCGGTAGGTACATTGATTGCGGGGGCCGGGATCTTCAGTATTGCTTTAGGGCTGGGTGCCCAGGGGTTTGTTAGTGACCTCGTCAACGGCTTTTTTATCCTTCTTGAACAGCAATTAGACGTCGGCGATACCGTCCAACTCGGCCAAATTAAAGGGACGGTAACCGCCCTTGGAATTCGTACGACCCAGGTCACTAGCGCCGACGGAACCCTTAATTACATCCCCAACCGCCAAATCACCATTGTCCAGAACTTTTCCCGCAATAATACCGTCACCAACGTTGACATCCACATTGCTCCCAGCGCACAACTGGATCAGGTCCGTCAAATCGTGACCACCGTCAATGATCGGCTGATCAAGGATACTCCGGAACTACAAGGACAACCGGAGATTATCGGCCCACTCACCGTTAATGCCCAGTTAGTCTTTCGGGTCTCCATTACTGTTACCAGTGGTACCCAATCACAAGTCGCCAGTAAATTTTTAGCCGCCTATTTAAAGGAACTACATATTGCAAACGTTCCACTCTCTTGGGAAGGAAGTAACCACCATGTCAATTAAGTTAATCGCCACCGATCTCGATGGTACCTTTCTCCGTGATGACCACACCTATAACCACCGGCACTTTGCCCGGGTTTTTCGTCGCCTACAAAAACGGGGAATCCATTTTGTAGCGGCCAGTGGGTCTAGCTATCCCCGACTCGCCCGTGAGTTTGCCCCCTACCGTGACCATATGTCCTTTGTCTCACAAAACGGCTCCGTTATTCATATTGGTCAAAAGCTAGTCCGGGCCTATCCGATTACTGCTACGGCATTAGCCCGCGTCATGCACGTCCTCGACCGTTTCTACGGACCGCAAGACATTAACCAGCTAGTTATCTCCGACCCGGTTTCCTCCTACGTTGACCAACAAATGGATGATCATAACCTAGCAATTGTTAAAACATTCTATGAGCAGGTCTCCCGAGTTCCCGACCTTCGTCATATTTTTGCCGCACAACCAGATCATGAATTTACTAAGATTTCCATCAATTTTGCCGAACATATCAACCTTCAACGAGTTGCGGCCACCCTGGACCAGTACCTACCAGCGTCCCTGACCATCGAAAACTCCGGCTTTAATACCGACCTCATCGGCGATGCGCACGGTACCAAGCGTAACGGTCTCGCCCTTTTACAACGGCACTTTAACCTCCGGGCAGATGAGATCGTTACTTTCGGTGATAACGAAAACGATCTCGGTATGCTCGCAATGACCGGGCAAAGTTACGCCATGCAAAATGCCCACCAGATAATCCGGATGCAGGCCGGTCACGTCACCGCTGCCGACAATAACCACGACGGGGTACTTAAAACCATTGACCAATTACTTAAAAACAATTGATATTCTTGCTGAAACTAAAAGGGCTGGAAAGCAGAGTTTTCCAGCCCTTTTTATGTTGTTCTTACTATCAAAACGATCTTGGTTATTCATCTTCTTTGGGAATAACCTCATAGTAATGGTCAAAACGGTGAACCGTATAATTAACCGCCTTTAGCAATTCGCGCCGTGTAACAATTCCTTGGAAGTGATTAGCACTGTCAACGACCGGTAAAAAGGACTGGTCAATTAATAAGTGAAGGTTTTCCTCCACATTATAAGGGTCAGTGATTGGTAATACATCCACCTGCATTACATCCGCTACCCGGTACTGGTCCAACTTGGCCACGTTAATCTTGGTGGTCTCAATTAGGCGGTTGGTTATCATTGCCAATGAGATTAATCCCCGGTAATGGTTGTCATTATCGACCACCACAATCTTGGCATACTGGTTTTGTGTCAAGATAAGGAAAGCGTGGTCTAAGCTATTGGTAACATTAACCGTAGCAACCATACTTGCCGGAATCATAAACTTTTGCCGGTGCGCTAACAGCATCTTCTTGAGTCCCTGGTCAATCATTATCTCACCTCCCGGATAAATTCCTGGTGGAGGCGCGGCTGGACCTGTAACTGCCGATCATAAAAATCAACCACAAACCGGTCCGGCGTAGCCTCAACGACGGCAAAGGTTCCACCAATCTTGGCATACTGCCCGCGGGGAAGCGAAATGCTACCGGGATTTAGCAAGAGCATGCCCCGGTCGGTAGCGGCAAACAACTGGTGGGTATGACCAAAACAGAGCACGTCGGCACCTTCTTCGGCCCCCTTGAGCATGATGGGGGTCATTGAAAAATTAACCCGGTAGTGGTGACCATGGGTAACTAGAAAACGCTGACCAGCTACCATAATATTTTGCTCAGCTTGATAGCCTAGCCGAACGTCGTTATTACCAGCAACGCACACAAACCGCTGCATTAGTGGGTCGGCGGCCGGAATTTCAGAATCACCACAGTGAATCAGCACATCAACGCGGTCTGCCCACTGCTTAACAATCCTTTCTAAAATCGTCCGGTCACCATGGTTATCACTGACAACAAGGGCCCTCGTCATGCTTGCCACCAGCCTTCAAACTTGGCCATCAAGGCCCGCATTGCCCGTCCCCGGTGGCTAATCTGGTTTTTCTGGTCAATCGTTAGCTCTGCCATCGTCTTATCCGGATATTCACGCGGGATAAAGAGGGGATCATAGCCAAAACCGTTATTTCCCCGTGGCTGTTGGCGGATAGTACCGTCAACCCGGCCTTCGGTAATTAACTTGGCTCCGTCCGGTTTTAGGGCAACAATCGTCGTATGAAAATGGGCGGTACGGTTTACAGCAGGTACTCCGGTTAACGCCCGTAAAAGCTTAGCATTATTAGCGGCATCATCGTGGTCGCCAGCATAACGGGCCGAATGAACCCCGGGGGCACCAGCCAACGCATCTACTACCAGACCCGAATCATCCGCAATAACGGGTAGTCCCAAGTGGTCAACCGCCGTTCTCGCTTTGATTAACGCATTTTGCTCAAAAGTTTGACCATTTTCATTAATTTTAAAGGCCGGAAAGTCCGCCAGGGTTTTAACCTCAATTCCAAATGGGGCAAACAATTGACCATATTCACGGGCCTTTCCCGCGTTTTTAGTTGCAATTACTAGGGTTGCCATTAAGCTCACTCCTCAATAAGATCGATCTGCTGACAAGAATCATATTGACCAGCCAACCACTGGTCAGCACCCCGCTTTAAATCCGCCTGTTGGCCGGTTGAGTACAACGCAATCCGCCGGTCAGGATTATCAATAGGGGCTGCTAACTGCTGAGTAGTCAATAGCTTTTTGACCTCCTGGACCGTCTCAAAAGCCGGATCAACCAGCCGGACGTCGGGCCCCATTTTTTGACGAATTTCGGCACTTAAAAATGGAAAATGAGTGCACCCCAATATTAGGACCTGCACCGGTCGGGTATCAAAAACCGCCAATGCCTGATTAACGGCCGTCTGCGCCGCGCTAGTACCCGTTTGCCCGTGTTCAACAATGGAAACCAGGGCCTGGGCCGGTTGACTAACCACCGTTACTCCTGGTTGAAGTTCATGTAATGCCTTAACATAAGCGCCATTCTTAATGGTTGAAACCGTACCAATCACCCCAACCGTGTCCACCGGGTTAGCCAGTGCAGCTGCAGCACCTGGTTTAATTACCCCGATTACCGGAATTGGTAACTCCTTTTGTAGTGTTGGCAGGGCCGCTCCGGTCGCTGTATTACAGGCAATTACCATTAACTTTGCCTCGTGTTTTACTAAAAAGCGACCAATCGCTAATGACAGTTGCCGAATCGTCGCCTGGCTTTTCGTACCGTAGGGGAAGTGACCCTGGTCACCAACAAAGGTTAATGATTCTTGCGGTAACTCATCGCGGAGAACCCGTAAAACCGATAAGCCACCTAGGCCGGAATCCATTACCCCAATGGGACGTTTATCCATTTTTGCCACCTCGCTAATCGTTAAAATGCTTGAAACTATATTATCGGTTTAATAGTCTGAATTTGCAAGTTTTGCCAAAATTGTTCCTACAATCTCAGCCGCTTTTTAAGTATAATGGATGTGATTGTTAAAAAGGAGCGAACGTAGAACTATGAGTCAACAATTATACGATGAATTATTAAAGAGTCCCCAGGGGTTAATCAACGGGACACTCCGGGACGTTATCATCCCGGCCATCCTTGGTAAAGAAACCGATGAAATGCTTTATTGGATTGGTAAAGACTTAGCTCGCCAGTACCCAGTGGCCTCGCCGGAAGATCTCATTACCTTGACTCATCAACTAGGCTTAGGTGATTTAACCCTTCAACGAAAAAGCAAGACAAGCCAGCTATGGCAGCTCGGTGGTCCCATTGTGGCCAGCCGAATTAAAAAGGATGAAGAAAACACCTCGTTTGGGCTCGAGTGTGGCTACCTGGCTCAAGAAATTGAATTTCAACTCGGAACAGTGGTTGAAGGGCGGATCAGTGCCCGCCACCACAACTTTATTGAAATCTTACTTAAAAATGATCCGCAGACTAACAGCACGACGGAGCGGACAGAACTAGCGACCTTTATTCAAGTCCACCCGACTAATACTAATGATGAAAGTCAGCCGAGCCGTAAACACCGCCGCGCTAAGAAGTCGCACCCGGCTTAAGCTAAAGAAAAGACCAAGTACACAAAAGGCAAAAGGCACCAAGTATTCGCAAAAACGAATACTTGGTGCCTTTTTATACTAACCAGGAGGACTTAGCTCCTCGCATTCCCCTGCCTTGTCAGCTAGTCAACGTATTGTTGCAGAATCTGCTTCAACTGTTCTTGGGGGTGGTAACCAATAATTTGATCAACCACTTCACCATTCTTCTTTACCATTAATGTTGGGATACTCATAATCCGGAACTTCGTCGCGGTTTCCTTATTCTGATCGACATCCATCTTAAAGAAGTTGATCCCTGGCATTTCATCAGACAGGGCCTCGACGACTGGTGACTGCATCCGACATGGCCCACACCAGGTTGCCCAAAAGTCAACTAGTGCCACGCCCTCTGCCGTATCTTTTTCAAACGTTTGGTCAGTTGTTACCTTTACTGCCATTGTTAAATCTCCTCTCTGAACATTCGGTATCCTTATTCTAACAAAGGTCCGCCCTAAAGTCACCCAAACTGCTTACTAATTATAAGTTAACGATTGTGGCCCCATCACCACCGGCGTTCGGTGCGGCATAACCAAATGATTTTACCCGTGGGTTGCTTTGCAGGTACTGCTGTGTTCCCTTACGGAGGGCGCCAGTCCCTTTACCATGGATAATCGTGACGGAAGATAAGTTGTTTAACAGGGCATGGTCAATAAAGTTACTTAGTTCGCTCATGGCCTCTTCATATCGGTGCCCCCGTAAGTCTAGCCGGGCAGACGTATGCCGGGTCTGCGTGGTCTTAACCGCGGACCGTTGTGGACGCCGCGGCTTCTCCCCCTTTGGTAGGTCCTGTTTAGCAACCTTTTCGAGGTCCTGTTCGTCAATTTCCATTTTAAGAATACCAATTTGGACCTCCCACTTGTGGTTACCGCGTTTGCTGAGCAACTCACCATGTTGGCCATACGACTTGACCAATACCGCATCACCAGGATGTAGGTCATGCTTAGCACGGGCCCGCTTAAGAACGGAATTATGCCGTAAGCGGGGGTTATCCTGGTGAAGAGCATTTAATGCCCCCTGAGCATCAATTAACTGGTTTTCTTTTACATTGGCCCCCTGCTGAACTGCTAGTTGACGGAGGTGGTGAATAATTTGGTCCGCCTTCCGCTTCGCCTGTGAAACCTGATGATTAGCCTGCGAACGAGCCTGGTCCAGCATCTTATCGCGCTGTTCATTAAAGCGGTCCAGTTTTTGGGTCAATTCAGCCTGCTCCGCCTTGTTCTGGGCCACTAATTTCGCCAGTCGTTCACTTTCCTCCCGGGCCTGTTTCCGTTGCTCAACCAGGTCACCAATCATGGCGTTCAGGTCCTGGCTATCATCACTCACGAGTGATTGGGCCTCACTAATTACGCTATCTTTGATTCCCAATCGCTTGGCAATCTCTAGCCCGTTCGACCGCCCTGGAATTCCGAGTAGTAAGCGGTAGGTTGGCTGCAGGGTCTCTTGGTCAAACTCCATGCTGGCATTAATCGTCTTGGCCCGGTCATAGCCATAAACCTTCAGTTCCGGATAGTGAGTCGTAATTACCACCATACTACCGATTTGACCAATCTCATCAAGGATTGCCATCGCAAGTGCCGCCCCTTCTTTAGGGTCCGTTCCGGCACCTAGTTCATCTAGCAAGACCAGGCTGCGGTTCGTAATCTGTTCTAGAATCGCCTTTACATTATCCATGTGACCAGAAAAGGTACTGAGGTTTTGTTCCAGTGACTGCTCATCTCCAATGTCGGCAAAGATATTATCAAAGACGCCAATCGTACTACCTTCCGTCGCCGGAATGAAGAGACCGGACTGTCCCATTAACTGGATGAGGCCCAGTGTTTTTAGGGTAATCGTCTTACCACCGGTGTTCGGCCCAGTAATAATAATCGCCTGGTAATCGTCCCCAATTTGGATATCGTTAGCGACTACCTTGTCTCGGGCAATTAAGGGGTGCCAGGCCTTCCGCAATTGGACATGGTTTTCCGTAGACAGCACTGGTAAACTCAACTTCATCTGGTGGGCATACTGGGCCTTTGCATTAATAAAGTCCAGGTGCCCCAACAAACGCTCGTTATTCAAAATATCGTGCCGGTAGGGGGTCAGCATCGCGGATAATTCCGCCAGTACCCGCAAAACCTCCTGCTTTTCTTCAATTTGTGCCTGACGGAGGCGGTTATTATCCTCCATTACGGCACCGGGTTCAATATAGAGGGTTTGCCCACTAGCACTCTGGTCGTGAACCACCCCGCCAAACTTGTTTCGGTAGCGGGCTAAAACAGGAATAACAAAGCGGTCGTTACGCACCGTAACAATCGGTTCGCTTAGGTATTTAGCACTTTTCCCATTGGTGTAATGGGCCATTTGTTGCCGAATTTCACCCTCAGTTTTAACAATTAGCTGGCGAATCCCGTGGAGCTTACTCGAAGCTTCGTCATTGATCCGCCCATCCGGATCAACTGAGCGAATCAGGTGCTTAGTTACGGACGGAATTGTTACCAACTGGTCAACGGTTTGCTCGAGTACCCGCAAGTGGACCTTCTTCTCTCGTAAGTCCGTAAAGAAATTTTCCACGCTTAAGCTCGCCTGGAGGACCTTGGTTACCTGGGCGAGTTCAGTACCGTTTAGATTAGCACCAATCTTGAGCCGTTTCATTTGGGGCTTAATATCCGCTAACTTAGGAAGGGGGATCCCCCCGGCTAGTCTTAGGATGTCCGCACCATCAGTTGTTTCGGTGAGCATTTGCTTGACCGTCTGATAGTCGGTTGCCGGCATTAGGTTAGTCAACTCCTGCTGACCGGCCGCTGAAACCAGGTACCGGGCCAGCTGCCCCTTTATCCGATCAAATTCTAACGTTTCAATAATTTTATGATTCATAGTCTTTTACTTCCTCTTATGCAAGTGTTTGTAAAACTAGGTGGGCTAACAGGGGGGTCTGGTCAATGATCCAGCGGGCCAGCCCCGAATTAGCCATCTGCAACTGCCACCATTCAGCTGGCCATAGCTGCAGTACGATTAAAATTAAAAAGATAATTACATAACCAATTACAAAGGATAAGACACCGCCGGCAAGCCGGTCGGCCGTACCAATTATCGGTACCCGCTTAATCCAACGCAACTGACGAATTCCCCAATGACAGGCCATAGAAACAACCGTAAAAAGTACCAGGAAGGCCAGGCCCCGGCTAAAAAAGTCATTGAGATTGACGGCCGCCAGTAAGTGTCCCGAATACGATGAACCCGTCGCTACGTCGGGAAGCAGGTTGGTCAAGCCCCGGGCTAATAATGGCGCCCCCGTCCGGGCAATTACCCAGCTAACTAGGTAGGTTCCCGTATATAGGGCCATCATAATCAATCCTCGTCGGTGACCATTAATGAAACAACCGACTAAAATTAAAATAATGAGTGTTGTTAAGACCATCTTTTACCTTACCCTTTCTTATCATTGCCATCAGCATTATAGCATGACCTTACTGGTTAAGTAGTATAAAAGCCTCCTGGTGTTCGCTAGCGAATACCAGGAGGCATTAACCTAATTTATCAATCAACGCTGACTAGGCTTTAAAGTTACCATCATCATCAAGGAAGGTATTTAAAACCTGCTCAACCATATCCCATTCCTTATCATCTTCAATCGGGACCAGGTCCTGACCATCACCATCAGGATTATCATCGACGATATAAGCTTGAATATCGACTGATTCGTCATTCTCCTGTTCCGCCGGGTAAATAAAGATATATGACTTTCCATAGTCATCGGAATCAAAGGTAAACAGTTCCTTAAACAGCTGTTCATTACCGTCTTCGTCAATTAAGGTAATTAAGTTGTCTTCATTATTTTGCTTCTTAGTCACTTTAATCATCCTCTACTTTAGTTTTTGTACTAACCGTCCGTGACGATCAAGGTAGCTTTGTAAGATGAATGTCGCTGCCACTTCGTCAATCACCTTTTTTTGCTTTGCACGTGAAATATCCGCTTCTTCAACTAACATCCGGTGTGCTTCAACCGTTGTTAAGCGTTCATCTTGAAAATCAACCGGAATCGTTGGAAAACGTTTAGTCAATAACTCACCATAGTGCTTAGAAGCCTCTACCCGGGGCCCCTCGGTGTTATTCATATTTTTTGGCAAACCCAAAACAAAACCGGCAACCTGCTCGCGCTTTACTAATTCTGCTACCCGGTCAATTCCAAAAACCGCAGCCTCTTCGTCAATTGGGATAATCTCGACCGCTTGGGCCGTCCAGCCTAGTGGATCACTAACAGCCACACCGACCGTCTTTGAGCCTACATCTAACCCCATTAACCTCATTTGGTTTCACCATTATTTTTCAGGTACGACCGAACTAATTCCTCAATGATTTCATCGCGTTCATGTGCACGGATCAAGTTCCGGGCATCATTTAACCGCGGAATGTAAGCCGGATCACCAGAAAGCAGGTAACCAACAATTTGGTTAATTGGGTTATATCCCTTCTCCTCTAGTGCTTCGTAAACGGTCTTTAATGTTTCCTTGATGTCTTCTTGGCGTTCTTGACCGAAATCGAAGAACATTGTCTTATCATTATTGGCAGTCATCAATCGTCACCTCCAGATAGTCTCTTAAGTAGTTATTTTACTATACTCAGCCATAAAGCACAATTAACATGGCCCACGAATAATAAAAAGTCGGTTATTTTCAGTGAAGACTCTAATGTTTCAGCCACCAGGTAGCAGAATACACAACGGGAGCGAAAGGGTCGTTCTACTTTCTCCCTCGCTCCCGCTAATATTTAATATTTAACTGATCACTTATTTAAGTATTCCTTAGCCAATTTAAGGGCCGCCGGGATTCCAGCCGGATCCTTACCGCCGGCCTGGGCCAAGTTTGGCCGGCCGCCACCGCCACCTTTAATTGCACTGGCGATTGTCTTGATGAGGTCACCGGCCTTTAAGCCCGCTTTAACCTTATCGTCATTAACAGCAACTAATAAGTTGGCCTTACCATCATTAGCAGTTCCTAGGACAAGAACATCGGATAACCCTTTGGCCCGCCAAGTATCTGCCAATTGCCGTAATTGTCCCATTCCGGCAACCTTAACTTCAGCAGCGATCAACCGGCCAGCCTTAGTATCTTGAACATTGTCAAAGACACTGTTAGCCTGTTGAGCAGCAATCTTAGCCTGTAATGCGGCGGTCTGCTTATTCGCCTGCTTTAATTCGTCTTGCAGTGTAGCTACTTGGTGTGGAACTTCCTTAATTTGGGCCACCTTTAAGTCGGCCGCCGTTTCTTCTAACAGCTGGTTCCGCTTCTGCAGGAATTCATAGGCATCGCTAGAGGTTACGGCTTCAATCCGCCGAACACCAGCACCAACCCCACCTTCAGAAACAATCTTGAAGAGGCCTAATTCGTTCGTGTTCTTAACGTGGTCACCACCGCAGAATTCGGTGTTGTAGTCGCCAATCTTAACAACCCGCACCTTGTCGCCATATTTGTCAGAGAAGAGGGCAATAGCTCCCATTTCCTTAGCAGAGTCAATATCCGTTTCAATCGTCTTAACCGGGATTTCCTTAAAGATTTGGTCATTAACCATCTTTTCAACCGCAGCTAAGTCCTTTGCGGTTACCTGACCGAAGTGGTTAAAGTCAAACCGAAGGTAGTGTTCTTCAACCAGTGAGCCAGCCTGTTGGGTATGACCACCTAAAACATTCCGCAGGGCTTGGTCGAGCAAGTGGGTCGCCGTGTGATTCTTTTCAATCTTTAAGTGCCGAATCCGGTCAACAACCAGCTTGTAACGGGCCCCCTTCTTTAGCGGTGCCGTCAACTCAACCCGGTGAAGGTTTTGCTGGTTTGGTGCATGTTGAACATCGACAACCCGGCCAACTTTCTTACCGTAGTTATCGATAATGTCACCAGTATCAGCAACCTGGCCACCCATTTCAGCGTAGAAAGGCGTGGTATCAAAAATAACTTCAATATCCTTGTCACCAGGTTGCGCACTATCAGCCTGTTTACCATCGTGGGCCAGGCCGATGACCTTCGCGTTATCCACACTCAGATCTGTGTAACCAACATACTTACTTGCTGTCTTAAAGTCCGTCCAGAGATCCGTTTGAACCCCCATCCCGTTGTCCATGTCACGAGCATTCCGGGCCCGGTTTTGCTGCTCAGTCATCGCTGCTTGGAAGCCATCTTCATCAACCGTCAGGCCTTCATCTTCAGCGTATTCCTTAGTCAATTCAATCGGGAAACCGTAAGTATCGTAAAGTTTAAAGGCCGTCCGCCCGTCAATTTGCTTGTTACCACTTTGCTTAGCGTCGGCAATTACGCTGTTCAAGAGGTTCAGGCCGCCGTTAAGGGTTGAACTGAAGCGGTCCTCCTCCGACTTAATAACCGAAGCAATGTAGTCCGCGTTCTTTAATACATCTGGATAGTAGTCTTCCATGATCTTACCAACGGTTGGGACCATGTCGGCCAAGAATGGGTCATCGATTCCCAGTTTCTTACCAGCAACCACGGCCCGCCGGAGAAGCCGCCGAATAACGTAGCCCCGACCAACGTTAGATGGGAGGGCGCCGTCACCGATGGCAAAGGTAATCGTCCGGATATGGTCCGCAATAATCTTGAACTGAACATCGTCAGCCTTATTTTCACCATATTTCTTACCGGCTGACAGCTTTTCGACCTGCTTGATTAACGGCATGAAAAGGTCCGTTTCAAAGTTCGTCGGGGCGTTTTCAAAGATTGAAACTACCCGTTCTAGTCCCATCCCCGTATCAATGTTCTTATGCGGGAGCGGTTCATAGGTGTTTTCCGGCGTGTGGTTAAATTGACTAAACACGATGTTCCAAATTTCTAGGTAACGTTCGTTTTCGCCACCTGGATAGTTCTCGGGATCATCTTCAGCCAGGTTATTAAATTCCTGGCCACGGTCATAGAAAATTTCGGTATCTGGACCAGAAGGACCCTGACCGATATCCCAGAAATTATCTTCATCCGGAATCAGGTGATCCTTAGCAACGCCGACTTCACGCCACTTATCATAAGCATCGTGGTCCTTAGGATAATAAGTAATGTACAGGCGGGCTGGATCAAAGCCAAACCACTTATCACTGGTTAACAATTCCCAGGCCCAAGGAATTACTTCATTTTTAAAGTAGTCGCCGACTGAGAAATTCCCCAGCATTTCAAACATGGTGTGGTGACGGGCCGTCTTCCCAACGTTTTCGATATCGTTGGTCCGAATACTCTTTTGTGAGGAGGTCATCCGTGGATTATCCGGAACCACCTTACCATCAAAGTACTTCTTCATCGTGGCTACCCCTGAGTTAATCCACAGCAGGGTCGGGTCATTAACCGGTACCAAGGATTGACTTGGCATTACCTTGTGGCCGTGTTCTTTGAAGAAGTCCAAGTACATCCGTCGCACTTGAGCACTGTTTAGTTTCTTCAGCTTTTTCATCCTTCTCTTCCTTTCAAAAACAAAAACCATCCTTGCAACAAAGACGCCTACCGACGCGGTACCACTTTGCTTGCAACGATGGAATTCGTTTACCTCTTTAATTCCCCTATCCAGGGTTTATTCACAATTTACGGATGGGGAGCACCATGTACGGGCCAGTCAGCCGTCACAACAACCCGGCCGTTTCTGAAAGTGGCAACCTTACAGGCATATCCCAAACGATTCATATTATAGCGAACTCCGGATTAAAAATCAACGGCCAGCTCGTTCCCGGCGGTGTTGCCGCTGTCGTTGCCGTTTGGCCTTCCGGATTTTATGCCGGAGCTCAAGCTTACGTTTTTGCTGTTCGTCCTCTTTAATCGCCCGCTTAATCCGCTTCTTATATCCTGGTTTAACCTTTTTCTTGGTCTTCTTAACGTAGCCCTTCATGGACGGATCTAGTTCGGCCTGCCGCCGCTGGTACTTCTTTCGCCGGTTGCGGTCGTGAGTCGTCACGATTCGGCCATTCTTGATCTGCTTTGGAATGAACTTAATCCCGCGCTCTTCCAGTTTAGCGATCAAGTCGTCTTCTGCTGGGGCATAAAGGGTGATCGCCGTCCCGGGCATCCCATTACGGCCTGTCCGGCCAACCCGGTGAACAAAGTACTCCAAATCACTTGGGATGTCATCATTAATCACCAACGAAACCCCATCAATATCGATCCCCCGGGCCGCTAAATCCGAAGCAACGACGTACTGGTAGTCGAGGTTGTGAATCTGCCGCATCACCCGTTTCCGCTTCCGTGGTTCCAGGCCACCGTGAATCATGGCCACTTTTAACCCTTGTTCACTCAGGTAATGGGTCAATTCCTCTACTCGTTCCTTAGTATTAGCAAAAACCAGGGCTAAGTAAGGCTCACCCATCGTCAGGAGACGGTAAATCAACTGATTCTTATCCTGCCCCTTCGTCGACATCAACCAATTTTCCACGTCCGGGTTAATTACCGTCGCGGTCGGAATTTCCTCAACGACCGGATTGGCCATATACTTCTTCAAAAACGGTCGCAACTTTTGCGGAATCGTCGCCGAGAAGACCATCATCTGCAGATCCTCTGGAAAGTGGCTGGCAATCTGGTCAACCTGCTTTAAAAAGCCCATATCCAGGGTCATATCGGCCTCATCGACCACAAACATGGTAGCCATGTGGATATCAAGGTGCTGGGCGTTGATTAGGTCAAGGACCCGGCCCGGTGTACCAATGACCAACTGGGGTTGTTTACGCTCTAATTGGTCAATCTGGTGCTGCTTATCGGTCCCACCTACATAGTTATGAATGGTCAGTGGTTGCTCAGCAAAACGATTTAACTGCTTAGCAGCATTGTAAATCTGGTAGGCCAATTCCCGACTGGGGGTTGTAATTACCGCCTGCACCGCCTGCTTACTAGCATCAATTCGCGAAAAAATCGGTAGTAAAAAGGCGTGAGTCTTACCACTCCCGGTAGCCGATTGACCGACAACGCTCTTACCAGCCAGAATATCGGGGATTACCCTTTCCTGGACCGGCGTTGGTTGACGAAAGTTAATCGCTGTGACCGCCTGCACCAGATATGGTTTTAACTTAAAGTCATTAAAAGTCTTCTTTGCCATTTGTGCTCCTTTCCCCGCCATTATTAACTACGGGTTAACTGGTCAAGTTCATTAATTACTTGTTTGATCTCGGCCTCGTCTTTAGCCTTAGCACCACTGGCTAGTGGGTGTCCCCCACCATCATGGTTTTTAGCCAGTTCGTTAATTACCGGTCCCTTTGACCGGAGACGGATCCGGTAGTGGCCGTCTTCTTGCTGGACAAAGATTGCCCAGGCCTGAACATCTTTAATCCGCCCCGGCAGAGAAACCACTGCCGAAGTCCCGGCTTCCGTTAGGCCAAACTGTTTTAACACGTCATCGGTCAGCACCACATACGCGGCCCCATGGTCCAGGATGGTTAGGTGTTCGTAAACGTAGGCTGACAGACGGGCGACGGGTTGGGTAATTTCATTTTCCCGTTGACTAATGGCCGCCGCGTTTGCGCCCGCCGCCATCAGCGCACCGGCTACTAACATCGTCCGGGGCGTCGTTGCTGGGTACAAGAAGCGACCGGTATCACCAATAATGCCAGCATACAATGCATGTGCCGCCTGCTTTGGAAGGGTCAGCTGGTCGCGGAAGTGTTGGTAAAAGTCATAGATCATTTCCGAACAACTTGACGCTGCTGGTTCGACCCACATAAGATCACCAAAGGGTTCATCATTCGGGTGGTGGTCAATTTTAATTTGCTCATCACCATTATTAAAGCGCCGGTCGTCAATGCGGGGAGCATTCGCCGTATCCGTGACGATTACCAGGGCATCATTAAAGGTTGCCCCGTCGATATCATCCATGGTTCCAATCCAGTCAAAGCCCGGAATGTGTTTACCAACCAGGTATACCTGCTTATAGGGGAAAGATGCCTTTAAGATTTCACCCAGGCCGACTTGAGAGCCGATAGCATCCGGGTCGGGACGCTGGTGCCGGTGGATAATGATTTTATTATATTTTTTAATTTGTTCAAAAATTGCTTCTAATTGGTCCGCCATAATCTGGTCTCCTCTTTCCAAAATTGTCTAACAATTAAGTATAACAGTAAACGGGGTGGGATTCTAACCTGAACTGCTGATCGTCTACCAAATTTTAAACAATAAAGAGACTGGAAAAACTTCCAGTCTCTTTGTTGTTTAGGTTAGTATGTCCGACTTAGTGACTACTTCTTGTCAACAGCGTGGCCACCGAAACCATTCCGCAATGCGGCAACGACCTTACCATCAAAGGTATCATCTTGCATGGACTTGAAACGAGCAGCCAGGGCTTCGTAGATAACAGGAGTTGGTACACCGTGTTCCATTGCATCTACCAGCGTCCAGTGAGCTTCACCACTGCTGTGCATCCGACCTTGGATTTCATCCAGGTGAGGATCCTTTTCAAAGGCAGCTTGAGCTAATTCCATCAGCCATGAACGAATAACTGATCCGTTGTTCCATAACTTAGCAACTGCGGCGTTATCGTAGTCGAAATCAGAAGCTTCCAGCACTTCGAAACCTTCACCGATAGATTCCATCATACCGTATTCAACACCGTTGTGAACCATCTTGAGGTAGTGACCAGAACCGGCCTTACCAGTGTAAAGGTAGCCATCCTTTTGGGAAATTCCTTCAAAGAGTGGGCGGATCCGTTCAAAGACATCCTTGTCGTCCCCACCGATCATGAAGTTACCACCTTCAAGGGCACCATGCCAACCACCTGAAGAACCACAGTCAAAGAAGTGGATACCCTTTTCAGTCAGCATCCGGTTGTGCTTTAAGGAGTCCTTCCAGTAAGTGTTACCACCATCGATAACGACGTCATCAGCAGATAACTTGTCAGCCAATTGTGCCATCGTAGCATCAGTTGGCTTACCAGCTGGAACCATCACCCAGATAGTCCGGGGTGTGTCCATCTTTTCGATCATTTCATCAAGAGTGAAAGCAGTTTGTGCACCGTATGAGCCGGCTTCCTTAACTGCATCCTTGTTTAAATCGAAAGCAACTACGTCATTGTTGTTGCGCAGCATGTTTTGAGCAAGGTGAATACCCATCTTTCCCAAACCAATCAATCCAATTTGCATTAGCAATTCCCTCCTGTTATTGGCAGTCTTACCAGGATAATGCAGACCCTGGTAAGTGAAAAATAATAAAAGGGCTTTCAAAAGCAAAAACCCTTAACTAATTACCAGTTAAGAGTTTCGCACGTTTTCACAAATTAGTCAATTGTTATTTTTCATCGTCATCTTTAGCGGTGTCGTCGGCCGCATCACTAGCTGGTGCATCCGCTGCCTTACTTTCGTCCGCATCATCCTTCTTTTCCGCTGGTGCTGCTTCCTTAGCAGCCGGTTGAGCAGGAGTGTTTTCACTAGCACGCTTAACGACCCGCGCAATGGCTACCATATCAAAGGTGAGGTAGATACCTTCACAATCAATCGTAACCGTCTGGTCTTCCTTGTTAACTGAGTCAATCTTCCCGTGTAGACGACCAATGGTAACAACCTCGTCGCCCTTGTGAAGTTCATTCATCATTTCCTGATGTTGCTTACGTTGCTTTTGCTGTGGCCGAATCATGAAGAAGTACATCAGCGCAATCATTAAAACAATCAGAATAATGCTTGAGTAGCCGGCATTACCTGAACCGGCTGCCCCCAGAGTTAAGAAGTTTGAAATATTCACGATTTTATCCATTCCTTTCAAAAAAATCTCTTTATTAACTGTACCAAACTTTATCACTAAAAACCACTACTAGCCTAGTGAGCGTTCGGTCGTCCACTCGGCTACCCGATCAGCGTTGATTGCTTGGCGTAATTCCGCAACTAACTTATTAAGCACAAATAGGTTGTGGACGAGTACGAGCCGCGTTCCAAGTGGTTGACGGGTCATTACTAGCTGGTGTAGGTAAGACCGGCTATAACCAGCCTGACAGGTTGGACACTGACACCCCGGAACTAAGGTTGCCGTATCACGGATTAGGTGCTCCTTTGCTAAGTGCAAACGCTTTAGGCCATTAAAGGCAACCCCGTGCTGGGCCGCCTGGCCTGCACAGTCGGTATCAACGAGATCCATTCCGGCAACCATTGCTAGTAGTGCTTGTTCAATTGAGCCCGCCGTAGGGAAATAACGAAGCCCCGCGCTGGGCAACATGGTTGTCACTTCAGTTAGTAAACGAATTTGCTCATCAAGCTTCACTTCCGGATCAACCCCAACGATGGCATAGCCGAAGGGAGCATGTGCAACCGCCGCCTGAACTCCTAAGCGACGAACCCGCTTTAGCCCCCCGCCCGCGATTGCGGCTAGTGTATTTTGGGGCCACGGATTAGGTAGCCACGTACTCGTCTGCTGTCCCGCAGCCCGTAAATCATCCACCGGTGCATAGTAATTTTCCCAGCGGCTAAAGGTGGTTTGGAGGTCACAACCCAACTTGGCCTGCCAAGTAAGACCCATTTCTGGCGTATAGCGCTTCTGCTGCCCTGTTTGAGGCTCGTGAAAGCTAACCCCATCTTTTTTTCGTCCCCGTGGTTTGGCCCATCGGTAGGCCTGTTCAGACCCGGTCTCTCCGACAATCAGGCCTGGCCACTTCAGACGCGCATGGAGGTCCGTAAATTGTGGCTGTTGCTCCTCGCTAGCGGCCAGCCAGTATGGTAGTGCTGCCTGTTTAATGGCCTGTACCCCCAGGTGCTGTAATTCCTCACTTGTCAATGTGGCTACCGTACTACCGGTCTGGACCAGCAACGGCGTTAGCAATTGGTGGTCAGCCACCGTCAGACGTCCACTACGGGCGTGCTGATGCTGCGCACTTAATTCAAAGATTACTTTTTTAGTCATTTTACTTTCCTTCATCATTTGGGTAAACAATTCCTAGGTGTTGGTAGGCCGCTGGCGTTACTACCCGCCCACGGGGGGTCCGTGTGAGGTAACCGATTTGGATCAGGTACGGTTCATACATTTCCTCAATGGTGTTAGCTTCTTCACCAATATTCGCCGCAATTGTCTTGAGGCCGACTGGTCCCCCCTGGTAAAAATTAATCATCGTCAGTAAGATTTTGCGGTCAACTTCATCTAAGCCGTGGCTATCAACCTGAAGGAGGTCCAGGGCCTGTTTAACCGTTGTAAAGTCGATCTGCGGTTTACTAGCAACCTGGGCAAAGTCTCGTACCCGCTTAAGGAGGCGGTTAGCGATCCGGGGCGTCCCACGCGACCGCAAGGCTAATTCATGGGCACCCTGGTCCTCAATCTTAGTGTTAAAAATCCGTGCAGACCGGAAAATGATCTTTTTCAACTCTTCGGTATTGTAGTAATTCATATGCTCAACAATGCCAAAACGGTCACGAAGCGGGGCCGAGAGCATTCCGGCCCGGGTGGTCGCACCGACTAGCGTAAACGGCGGTAGCGGAAAATGAACCGGGTGCGCGGTCGGCCCTTCGCCCACCACAATATCAATGTAATAGTCTTCCATTGCAGAGTAGAGCATCTCTTCAACTACTTTCGGTAGGCGGTGAATTTCATCAATAAACAGAACGTCCCCGGGTTGTAACTCATTTAATAATGCCACCAGGTCCCCTGGTTTTTCGATTGCCGGGCCACTAGTAGTTTTAATATTAACTGCCATCTCATGGGCAATGACCATTGCCAACGTCGTTTTCCCTAAACCCGGTGGTCCGTAAAGTAACACATGATCAAGTGCCTCTTCCCGTTCCCGGGCTGCTTTAATGTAAACCGCCAGTTTATTTTTCAACTGTTCCTGGCCGATATATTCGGCTAACGTTTGTGGCCGCAAGGTTTGTTCAATCTGCGCTTCACTTTCGTCTTGGGACTCATCCGACAGAATCCGCTGATCTTTTTCTGCCACGTTACCCCTCCTTTTTTAGCTTAATAGCCGGAGTGCCTTCCGCAAATACTCATCGGTTGTGCCATCCGTGGTTACTAATTCTTTCTTAATTTTCTTAATTTCACGTTCCTTATAACCTAACGCCTTAAGGGCTGCTAAAGCATCGTCTAACGCCGGATTAGCCTCACTAGTGGTCGTTTGGGTCGGATTAAATAGGTTACCACCCGCCGTACTGGCTAACTTGTCCTTGAGATCCAGTACAATCTGCGAGGCCGTTTTCTTCCCAATTCCTGGGAACTTAGTTAGATAACTAACATTATTACTAGCAATCGCATCAACCAGCCCCTGGTGGTCAGGATTAGCTAAGATCGCCAGAGCACTTTTGGGTCCAATCCCAGAAACGTTAATTAACTGCGTAAACAACCGCTTTTCGGCCTGGTCAACAAAGCCGAATAGTGAAATATTATCATCACGGACCGCCTGGTAGACATACACCCGGACTTTCGTGTGGGGGTCTTCTTGAAAACGGTAGGGGTTAGCCACCAGTAACTTATATCCCACTCCCTGTACGTCAATCACAATGTATTGGGGAGTGACAACACTAACTACCCCCGTTAAATATTCATACACGTCTAGATAACTCCTTTATAGTTAAAACTCATGATCATCAAAATCATCAGCATATGGCACATGGGATTCCTGAATCCGTTTAAACATTTTCTCTAAGTCACGGTCATTAAAATGAACCGTAACTGGACGCCCGTGGGGACAATTAAAGGGGTTCTCACATTGGGGAAGCCGTTTTAATAGCGCCCGGGCCTCCCGGTCATCAAGGTGGTGGTTGGCCTTAATTGCCCGTTTACACGACATCATAATGGCGGTCTTCATCCGAAACTCACGTACGGTCAACTTGCCGTCTTTAATCAGCCAATCGATCATCTCTTTTGCCGTATCCTCTTCTTGCCCTTCTTTAAACCAGGTCGGGTGAGACCGCAGGATAAAACTATTTTGACCAAAAGGCTCTAGGTGAAGGCCAACACTTTCTAAGACTGCCGTATGATTATTAATGTTCATTGCATCAACCGTTGAATAGTTTAGTACCAGGGGGACCAAAAAGGTCTGCTGGTCCGGACTCACCTGTCCGATTTCCTTACGATAACGTTCATAATTAATCCGCTCCTGGGCCGCGTGCTGGTCAACAATGTACAAACCGTCGCTGGCCTGGGCTAATAAAAAGGTTCCTTGGAGTTGGCCAATGTACTGGAGGTCAGGAAAACGCTTTTGTGCTTCGTCACTCTTATCATGGACGTCCAACTCCACGTTGGTGGGCTTACTTGGCTGAGAACTAGCCGGTGTCGGTAGCTCATCACCAAATGGCCGAACAGTCCCCTCATTTTGGTAGCGAGCATCAAATTTCTTCATTTGTGGTGAGCTGAGTTCGTCCGTCTGGTGGATAATTACCGGAGCACTGAGTTGGCTATCAACCGTATCGGCACCGGCGGCCTGACCAGCCGAGGCCGGGGCTGGGGATGCCGGAGCCGTTTCAGCAGCTGCCGGCGACTGGGCCGGCTGGTCAACTGAATACGGCTGGGCGGCCTCCTGCAGTCGCCGGTTTAAGTCGTCAACCACGTGTGCATCTGGCTGGGGACCAAAATCGGTTGCGGGTACGTCCGGAATCAGGTTTTCCTGTGCAATCCGCTGGCGAATTGTCTGAGAAATCAGTTTAACTAACTGGGGTTCCTTACTCAACCGCACTTCCCGTTTGGCCGGGTGCACATTCACATCCACCAAAACCGGATCTAGGTCGATATTGATAACCGCCAATGGGTAGCGGCCCACCATTAGCTTAGACTCATAGCCCTGAATAATCGCCTTCGTTAATTCATAGTTACGAATATAACGGTGGTTAATCGTGATCGTAATGTACTGGCGAGACGCCCGGGTTAGTTCAGGTAATGATACAAAACCAGTCACTTTAAAATCATCATCACTTCCCCGGACCGCTAGCATCTTACGCCCAGCTTGAATACCATAAATCGCAGCGATCACCTGCTGAAGATTGCCATTACCAGCCGAACGGAAAATCTCCTTACCGTTATGGGTCAGGCTAATGGCCACCGCCGGATTTGCCAGGGCCAAACGGTTAACGATATCCGTAATCCGCATTAGTTCGGTATGGGGAGACTTTAAATACTTTAAGCGGGCCGGTGTGTTAAAGAACAGTTCCGTCACCCGGACATCGGTTCCCCGCCGGGCGGGCGCTGGTTTGTTCGTCAAGATTTCACCGCCGTGCAGGTGGATCAACCGGCCAGCCGTGGCTCCCTCCTGGGCCGTAGTTAAAATCACGTCGGCTACTGAGGCAATACTTGGTAGGGCTTCACCACGAAAACCCATTGTTTGCACCCGAAAAAGGTCCTTCCGGTCACTAATCTTGCTGGTCGCATGCCGCTTAAACGCCAGTTCAACTTCATCGGCAGCAATACCGTCACCATCATCAATTACCCGGATGCTATCCAGACCGGCGTTTTCTACCACAATATCAACCCGCCGACTATGTGCATCTAAGGCGTTTTCTACCAACTCTTTCACAATTGATGCTGGACGTTCGATCACTTCACCGGCAGCAATTTGATCAGCTAGGACGCTATTTAATTCATGAATTTGCCCCATTGACTAACCACCTCACTTCAACTTTTCCTGCCACTCATAGAGCTGGTTCATTACCTCCATTGGGGTCATCCCCATTAGGTTCAGCTTCTTTAGCTCTTGAATTACCCGTCGCTCTTTCGAATTTTGCTTGCTACCTGTCGGCTTCGTAGCAAACAGCTCCAATTGACCATTGGGTTCTACCATTGGTTGGGACGGGGTAGTATCCTCAGCTACCCGGTCCACTGCTGGCGCTGTTGGTTGAGTCGTTGTCGGTAGTTCAACATCCTTTTGTTCTAGCTTTTGTAGAATCTGGTCGGCCCGTTTCAGTAGTGATTCCGGCATCCCAGCCAGCTTAGCAACGTGGATCCCGTAAGACTTATCCGCTGGGCCGGCACTAACCTTGTGGAGAAAAACGAGCTCACCATTTTTTTCAGTGGCCCCCACGTGGACGTTCTTTAGGCGGGGAAGAGTTTCTTCCAGGCTCGTCAGTTCATGGTAGTGGGTTGAAAATAGGGTCTTGGCCCGCACATGCTGGTGGACGTATTCAATAATTGCCTGGGCTAATGCCATCCCATCATAGGTGGCGGTACCACGCCCAATTTCATCGAAAAGGATCAAACTACGATCCGTGGCATGACTTAAGGCATTATTTGCTTCCATCATCTCGACCATGAAGGTACTTTCCCCGGAAATTAGGTCATCGGCCGCCCCGATTCGGGTAAAGATCTGATCAAAAATCGGTAATTCGGCCCGGCTCGCGGGAACAAAACAGCCCATCTGCGCCATCACTGCTGTCAGTGCTAGTTGGCGCATATAGGTACTCTTCCCTGACATGTTAGGACCGGTGATCAACAGGATATCAGTGTCATCCCCCATCTGAACATCGTTAGGGACATATTCCTGGTGACCCATAAACTTTTCCACGACGGGGTGACGACCATCCTTAATGGAAAGCCGGTGCCCCGTATTCATAGTTGGCCGAACAAAGTGATAATTTTCACTGACCACCGCAAAACTCTGCAAGACATCCAGTTCGGATAAGGCCTGGGCCAGTTTCTGGAGTCGTTGAATCTGTTCTTTTACCTGGTCACGGATCTTGACAAAAAGGTCATATTCGAGGGCCACGGACTTCTCCTGGGCACCGAGGATTAAAGCTTCCTTTTCCTTCAATTCAGGGGTCGAGAAACGTTCGGCGTTTACCAGGGTTTGTTTACGTTCGTACCGGTCACGGGGGATTTTATCCAGGTTAACCTTCGTTACCTCAATGTAGTAACCGAAGACATGATTATAGCCGATCTTTAGGTTATTGATCCCAGTGACTTGCCGTTCCTGGGCCTGTAAATCAGCAATCCACTGCTTACCATTATTCATTGCATCCCGGTACTGGTCGAGTTGCTTATTATAGCCATCCTTGATCAGGCCACCATCGGTTACGGCAATCGGCGGTTCTTCGACGATTGATTCATCGATTAGGTGCGCGACATCGCTTAACGGATCCAGTCGCTTAGTTAGGTCAGCAAACACCGGTGAATCCAGTGTCTCTAACACGTACTTAATCTTAGGAACCTGCTGGAGGGAGGTCTTTAACTGGATCAGGTCCCGGCCGTTAACGCTCCCGTACGCTACCCGGCCAGCCAGTCGTTCTAGGTCATAAACCTTGATCAATTCCTGCTGGATATTACTACGTTCAAAGTAGTGGTCTAATAACTCTGCCACTTTATCTTGCCGCTCTTGAATAGCGGCCGGGTCAATCAGCGGTCGATCCAGCCACCGCTTCAATAACCGGCTCCCCATCGCCGTTTTGGTTTCATCCAATAACCAGGATAGTGTTCCCTGCCGTTTACCACTCCGCAGGTTAGTCATTAATTCAAGGTTGGTCTTAGAATAGTGATCAATCTTCATAAAGGAGCTCGACTGGTAGGAAACCGCCCGCTGAATGTGAGCTAACGACCGCTTCTGCGTGGTTAGGAGGTAGGAAACTAACAGTGCAACCACGTGCTTTTGAGCGGTCTGGGTAAGGTCTTGAGTTAAGTAGCTGATTTCTGAACGCTTAAGGATTTCATCCTGCTGTGATAGGAGAATATGCCGGTTCTTAAGGGCCGTTAGTAACCGGTCTGGTAGGTCTCCTTCACCGACAACCTCCTTCGTCTGCAGGTTAATCAACTCATTAATCACCCCGTCGACGTTACTAAACGTGGTCGTCTTTAGTTCACCCGTTGAAAGGTCCGTATAAGCCAGGGCAAATTGATCCTGATCCTGGCTAATTGCCCCTAAATAGTTATTACTACGCGCTTGATCGCCCGTTAAATCCATCTGGGTTCCAGGAGTAACTAACCGGGTAACAGCCCGTTTAACCATTCCCTTCGCCTTTTTAGGATCTTCCATTTGTTCACAAATTGCGACCTTATAACCCTTATCAATCAGGACGTCAACGTAGCTTTCGACGGCCCGGTGCGGAACACCGCACATCGGAATTGGGTTTTTGGCACTGTGATTACGTGTGGTTAACGTCAGTTCTAGTAGTTGAGCCCCCTTGATCGCGTCCTCATTGAAGAGCTCATAAAAATCACCCAACCGGTAAAAGAGAAAGGCGTCTGGGTACTGGTCCTTGACCTTTTGATACTGTTCCATCATCGGCGTTTGTTTTTTTGCCAAAAAGGTTCACCTCATTAAATTACTGTCCAAACAATTACTATCCAATTATATTTTTTCTCATTAGCCAGTGCAAGAGACCGGCTAGTCACCTTGTATTTAAAATAGTAAAGAGACTGGGTTTCCAGCCTCTTTTATTTAACAATCAATTTACTGACCGCATCACAAATAATTACTTAGCGTAATCAATTGCCCGGACTTCACGAATAACCGTGACCTTAATATGTCCCGGATATTCTAGTTGTTTTTCAATTTGTTGCTTGATATCGTGGGCCAAAGTCGTCGCCTGTAAGTCAGAAATCTTCTTTGGCTTAACAATTACCCGTAATTCGCGGCCGGCCTGAATTGCAAAACTATGGTCGACACCATCATAACTATTAGCTATGCCTTCGAGCTTCTTAAGGCGTTGAATATATTGCTCCAGTGACTCACTCCGGGCACCTGGTCGGGCACCTGAAATGGCATCTGCCGCTTGAACGAGCACCGCAATTACTGACGCCGCAGGAACATCACCATGGTGTGAAGCGATTGTATTAATTACAACCTTATTTTCCTTATATTTCCGCGCCAGCTCCACGCCAAGTTCAACGTGCGATCCATCTACCTCATGGTCAACTGCTTTACCAATATCATGAAGAAGACCAGCGCGTTTAGCCAGGTTAACGTCTTCGCCTAGTTCACTAGCCATAATACCGGCCAGTTTAGCGACTTCAATTGAGTGGTCCAAAACATTTTGCCCGTAGCTCGTCCGGTACTTCATTCGACCGACCGTCTTAATTAGGTCCGGATGCATCGAATGGATTCCCAGGTCGAAGAGTGCCTGTTCCCCGGTTTCCCGGAGTTGACTATCCATTTGCTTACGGGCCTTTTCCACGGCTTCTTCGATCCGGGCCGGATGAATCCGACCGTCTTGAATCAGCTTCTCTAACGCAATCTTGGCAATTTCGCGCCGAACCGGGTCAAAGCCACTTAAGACGACTGCCTCTGGCGTATCATCAATAATCAAGTCAATCCCCGTCAATGTTTCCAGTGTCCGGATATTACGGCCTTCACGACCAATAATCCGCCCCTTCATATCATCATTCGGTAGGTTAACCACTGAAACCGTCGCTTCAGAAACTACATCCGCGGCACTCCGTTGAATTGCCTCAACGATTAGCTTCTTAGCATTACGGTCCGCTGCGATCTCGGCTTCTTGTTCACTATCACGGATCATCACTTCCCGCTCTGCTTTTAACTGATTCTTCATCTCAGCCAGCAGTTGGTGCTTAGCATCATCATGCGACATCTGCGCAACCTTCTCTAACTCCGCCTGGCGCTGATCAATCAGATTATCCGCGGCCTGTTGGGCTTGGTGAAGTTTTTCGGTTTGTTGATCCAGTTTGTGTTCACGGTTCCCCACCGCGGTTTCTCGTTTTTCCAATGCCGAATCTTTGTGGTCTAAGCTGGTTTCCCGTTGTAGTAAACGGTCCTCTTGACGTTGGACCTCACTCCGCCGTTGTTTCAACTCATCTTCGACGTTTTCACGGTAACGATGACTGGCCTCCTTGGCCTCAAGGATTGCTTCCTTTTTCGCCGTTTCTGCTTCCGTCTTGGCTGTCGCAAGAATTCCTGCGGCCGTCTGATTTGCTGCCGTTAACTGCTTTTCATACACAGACTTACGGACAACATAGCCAATAATAAGACCGACAACCATAGAAAGCGCGGCGAAAATTAATAACTGCACTATTTCACCCCCGCTTCAACTATTTGTTGTTGGTTGGTTAAGTATTTTCACCGTGTGCTGTCAAAAAACATCACACAAAATAAATTTTAATCTTACGTTTCTTAAGTGTCAACAATATTATTCGGGCCATTGCGAATTAATAACCCCTAGGTAAAATTAAGGGGCCGTGGCATAAATCCTCCTGGATAGGTACAAAAGCGAACAACATGGTACACAAATGAGGTCCAAAGCCCGGTACAAGCCGAACTCTGGACCTCTATTTGTGCTTACGGGGACTCGATCCTATCGTGCTCCCTTAGTTTGACCTCAAACATTAGCTGTTAAAGGCGGCTACCAACTAAAGCTAGTTTTTACTTGCTTCTTCGATGGTCTCCTGTTGGCTATCAGAAGATGAATGGTCTTCATCACTACCGTCTAGCGGCTTCATCCCGTAAGCAACCCGAACCTTATTCATTAATTCGTTCATGCTATCAGGATGTTCTGCCAGCCACTTCTTAGCATTTTCACGACCCTGACCAATCCGCTCATTGCCGTAAGAATACCAGGCACCACTCTTATTTACAAGGTCCTTATCAACCGCCATATCCAGGAGCTCACCGGTCTTAGAGATCCCTTCGCCGTACATGATATCAACTTCACAACGTTTGAACGGCGGCGCTACCTTGTTCTTCACAATTTTTACCCGGGCCTTGTTACCGATAACATCGGTCCCGTCCTTAATCTGCTCTGCTCGCCGAATCTCCATCCGGATCGTTGAGTAGAACTTCAGGGCCCGACCACCAGTCGTCGTCTCAGGGTTACCAAACATTACCCCTACCTTTTCACGAATCTGGTTAATAAAGATGGCGATCGTCTTGGTCTTATTAATCTCACCAGACAACTTCCGTAATGCCTGTGACATTAACCGGGCCTGAAGACCAACGTGGGCATCACCCATATCACCATCAATTTCCGCTTGTGGAACCAACGCCGCTACGGAATCAATAACCACTAGGTCCACCGCACCACTGGCAATCAGGGCATCCGCAATTGCTAGCCCTTCTTCACCAGTATCTGGCTGTGACAAGAGTAAGTTATCAACGTCGACGCCCAGTGCTTCAGCATATTGCGGGTCAAGGGCATTTTCAGCATCGATATAAGCTGCCGTACCCCCCTGCCGTTGAACCTCGGCAACTGCGTGTAGAGCTACTGTCGTCTTACCAGAACTTTCGGGTCCATAGATTTCAACAATTCTTCCCCGGGGATAACCGCCGACACCAAGTGCCTTATCAATCGCTAACGAACCACTGGAGACAGTGGCAATCTTCATGTCAGCAGCATCACCCATGCGCATAATCGAACCCTTACCAAAGTTCTTTTCAATCTTTTTTAATGCAACATCTAATGCTGCTTTACGCTGGTCTGCCAAATTAAATTCCTCCTTTATTAGGATTCGTATCCGTCAATTAACGATACCAGTTTTTAAGCGAAAAAACAAGAAAAAAGCGAACAACGGTTCGATTACCGTTGAAGTGCCTGGTACACCATCTGTAATCCGTACTGCACACTCAGATTACGAATCGCCTGCCGACCAATGTAGGCGGCCAGGTGAAGTTCCTTTGTCTGAACGGGTTGGTTACGTTGGGCCAGCCCGAGCCAAACAGTTCCGGCTGGCTGGCCCTCTAAAGCATCGGGTCCGGCAACCCCCGTAAAGGACACCCCAAAGTCAGCGTCTAACTTTTCCCGACTTTTTTCTGCCATCTGCGCAGCGGTTTGCGAACTAACCACCCCATACTGGTCAATGATCGATTGATCGACCCCAATAAGTTGTTCCTTAGCACGAGCTGCGTAGGTAACGAAACCGCCGGCAAAAACATTGGAGGCGCCGGGAACGGAACAGAGGGTGCTTTGGAAAAGTCCACCAGTCAAACTTTCCGCTCCGGTAATCGTCTGTTGCTGCTTAGTCAGCTGCTCTACTACCACCTGCGCTAGGCTGCACTGGTCACCGGTACCAAAGTAAAATGGTCGTTCAACTGCTAAGATGGCCGCCGTTACTTGATCGAGTAACTTGGTAGCCGCCGGCTGTGGCAGGTCGTAGACATTGATTCGGACCTGGATCTGACTTGGTTGGACATATGATGTGACCGTCATGCTTGAAAACTGTTTGGTAGCCTCTTCAATCTCATCCATCAACTGTGATTCTGGCCGTCCCAAGAAGTTAAGGGTCCGGCTCACGATCTGCCGTCCCTGACCGTAGCGGGCCTGCAAACGTGGCATCAGGCTCTGGTTTACCATGGCCTTGAACTCTGCCGGTGGTCCCGGTAATACGACGACTACTTGGCCAGCATGGTCATACCAACTACCAAGTGCCAAGCCCACCGGATTAGCAAGGGCAACCCCCCCGCCTAAGTAACGGGCTTGCTGAATATTTTCCGTTGGCATCTCGATTTGCCGTTGCTTAAAGGTTTCCTTAATCCACGCCCAGTGTTGTTCATCGGTTGCTAGCGGAACCCCTAAGGCAGTAGCCGTGCTTGTGATAGTAACATCGTCCGTCGTCGGGCCTAAGCCCCCACAGACAAAAATCAACTCTGCCCGTTGCTGAGCGGTTTTAATTGCTGCCCCAATCTGCTGAGCATCATCCATTACCGTAACTTGGTAGGGAGCCTCAATATCAAGTGTTGCTAACTTTTGCGCTAACAGCGGCGCATTTGTGTTAGTCACCTGCCCCAGGACTAACTCCGTACCAACTGAAATAATCTCCGCATTCATTTTCCAACCTCCTAAATATTAAATACGCACCATTAGGCATATCCCACGAAATTGCATTTACCAACCAGATTAAGTCTGATCTAAAAAGGCACCTAGCAGCTGAACAAGTCAGACACTAGAAGCCTTTTAATATCATGAATTTTTATTTAAAACCATCGGCGAAAACGCCCCGGCCCTGAATAAAGTAATCAACACCCGAGTAAATCGTGAAGAATAAGCAAATGTATAACATGATTTGGCCAAATGGAATGTTCCAAATGGCAAAGATAACATTATTCATTAGCAAGAAGATGATCGCGATAAACTGGGTTGTTGTCTTGATTTTACCGGGCATTTTAGCAGCCAGGACAACCCCATCTTGCTCTACAAGGAGGAGCCGCAGTCCCGTAACGGATAATTCACGCCAAATGATAATCGCTGTTACCCAGGCTGGAACTACCTGATTACCAGTCAAGACGATGAATGCCGTCATCACGAGTAGTTTATCGGCCAGTGGGTCCGTAAACTTCCCAAAATTCGTTACCAGGTGATTCTTCCGGGCAATTCGACCATCCAGATTATCCGTAATGGTAGCCGCGATGAATAGGACGGCCGCAATCAGTTGCGCCAACGGAATGGTTGCTCCCCAGAAAGTAACGCTTCCCCAGTTCAATGGTAAAACCATTAACAAGAGAAAGAAGGGAATAATAATTAAACGGACAACTGTTAGTTTATTAGGTAAATTCACTTTTAACTCCTCCAAACATTAACGGGTGACAGTGTTAGTTGCCGCACCGGTAGTTGCATTGCTAGTTCCCTGGTTGCCCGTCGTCCCCTGGGTATTAGTAGACGTTGCCGGTTGCCGGGTAGTTGTGGCGTTGGAAGTCCCCGTGGTGGTGTTATTAGTAACCGTTGACCGGTTGTTATTATTAGTGGTGGTATTCGTAGTGGTCCGTTGGGAAGTCAGTGAACTACTGCTGGATGAACTAGCCGTTTGACTACCA